>JALWKG010000068.1 GCA_027081565.1 Helicobacteraceae bacterium | reverse complement strand
TGTATGCGTACCTAAGGTAAGCATAGCCGGTTACAAGTGTGATTAATGACAAAATAAGATAGGCGATATTGGTAGGTTTGTTCTTCAAAATGTATTCTCCTTGAGTAGTTGTTGTTTTTACAATTATAACCAAATTAGGTATTACTTATTTCTATGTTAACTATAATATGCCATAATTTTATTCATATAAACATATAGGATTAAAAATGGCAACAGCAACATTATCAGAAGCAAACTTCAATGAGACTATCGAAAACAATAGCATTGTCATCATCGATTTCTGGGCACCATGGTGCGGACCTTGTAAACAGTTTGGCCCAATCTATGAAAAAGTATCTGAAGAGTATCCGGATATTGTCTTTGGAAAAGTTAACACTGAAGATGAGCAGGGGCTTGCAGGACACTTTCAGATCCGTTCTATCCCGACTACCATCATCTTAAAAGAGAACATTGCTGTTTTCCAGCAACCGGGTGTCATGCCTGAAGAGGGCTTGAAAGATGTCATCAGACAGGTAAAGGAACTTGACATGGACATGGTTCGTAAAGAAGTTGAAAAGCAACAGGCCGAAGGGAAATCAGAGTAGTAAACACTCTTTTTTTGAGTAGGATTTTAGCTTTCTAATGTGCTTCTTTGGCACAGGTAGGGATGAAGTGAAAGACTCTGCCGTCAAAAAGCCCTTGATCACTCAGTTTGATTTCGGGTATGGCGAGGAGTGCCATAAATGAGAGGGTCATAAAGTTGATACATGCGATCTTGAGCACATCGAACAGGTCCTACCCTTTTGCAATACTTCGTTTGACCAGTGTGTTTATGTGGCCCTGCAGCAGGTCGTTGGGATGTCTGTCCTCAGAACATAGCATCAGCATGTCGGGGTACTCTGCTATAAGCGGAGAAAGGGCCTCGTAGTTCTTGGCGGCGGAGCCTTCGCGTATGAGGATCTTCATCCCCAGTTCGAGTTTCTCTTTGCCCTCTTCGTAACTGCTGGCTTCATGGTCTGTAGAGATACCGGCATTGACATACTTTTTCAAATCCTCTCCGCTGAGAAAAGGGGCGTGACCGTCTATCGGCAGATGCAGGGCTTTTGCTGCGGCTATCTTGCCCATGATCTCAGGGTCATCGTTGAGAACACTCGGAAAGGCCATCACTTCTGAGAGGTGGTTGAGCTTGGGGTTTTGCAGCAGTTCTTTGACAGTGTCGACATCAAGTGTGGCACCGCTTGTCTCAAATAGTGTGGCAGGTACACAGGGAGAGACACCGAAGTTAAAGTGAAAGTTCACCTTTTCGGCGTTTTCAAGCATAAACTCTACGCCTTTGACGCCCAATACATTAGCGACTTCATGAGGATCACTCACTGTAGCGACGGTTCCGTATCTTACCGCGATCCTGGCAAATTCAGAAGGTACCAGCATAGAACTCTCTATATGGATATGGGCATCGATAAAACCGGGGAGCAGGTAGGTAGAGAGTACTTCGTTGATTTTAGCGACAGCATGGATTTTTTTATCTTTGATCTCTATAACAGCAGGATATATCTCTCTATTTTGAAGGTCAATGTAGTTTGCTTTAATGTTCATCATACATAGATTATAGCGCTTTAGCGCTATATATATTTATTTATACAATACTGAAGTTTAATACATTTTATACTTTATTCAGTGTTATCTGTAAAAGTGAGTGTTGATATAAATCTTTCATTTGCGATACGCTCTTTAAACGTTTTTAATACTTCAGCAGACGAATCAAGTCGGATACTGGAGAATGTACCATCTTCATTTTCCCATGTCTCATGCCAGGGGGAGATGGCAGAAAAAGTGATGTAGGGGTTGGAGAGTATGGTGTCAAAGGCATCATTGAACCAAGCACTTTTGTTGCCATCTGGATGATGATCTGTCACACCAAACTCCAGAAGTGCCATAGGTTTTATGGCTGTGATGGCCTGAGCATCGTCAGCGTAAATCTCCAACTGTGAGGAAAACTCCAGACCATCCCACTCTTCAGTGACCTCCTGTGCACCGTACAGACTGGTACCCACCCAGTCTATATAGTCATCCCCCGGATAGTAGTAGTGTGGTTTGTTCCACGCACTGTCTGGAAAAGAGGCATAATTGAAATGAAAGAACCATGTGATGTGTTTGACCCCCTGTGCATTAAAGAGGTTGATGATATGGCGATAGGCATCACGGTAGCGTTCAGGTCCATCAGGATAGTCAGGGTCACCATAGCCGTCTGTTTGTGATCCACCGTTGAAGAGACCGCTCCACTGAAACCAGTCTCCGTTGGGTTCGACTGCAAAATCTACCAAGAGCGGGATGTTGTCTTGCATGGCTGCTGTAGCCCATGCACGCAAGGCACTGTCAAAGTCTCCGTCGATGATATGCTGCAGTGAAAAGTGTGTTTCGGCACGTCCCTGTATCTCATCGCTTCTTGGCATGAGACGGACAAAAGGGACACTGCCGCTTTTGTGTATGGCATGGATGTCCGCTTTGGGGTAGGTGATGCCGTTATACCAGTTGTCAGAGAAATATGCCCATGCTATCTTTTTTCCAACAAGTATTTCAAAATCTTTGACTTTTTGGGCAGTGACGTTGTCTTCGGAACCGCCAAAGTCAGCAAAGGCACCAAAATAGATCTGAGTACCTGACGGTGCTAAGAGCTTTTGTGTCTGTGTTGTGGTGCTTTTAGTGATGTCTTCACTACACGAAGTCAGCAACAGCAGACTTGAGAGCGTTAAGATCCAGGGTGCTTTTTTCATCATTTTTAATGGTACCACCTTGTTTTGTAAGATCAGATTAACTTTTTTTGATCTGAATCTCTTTTGCTACATTTAAACCAGAACGATAACATGCTTCTATGGACACACCCTCAATATAATCTCCCGCCAGGTACAGATCAGAGATCTCTGATAGGTTTTCTCTGATCTCAGAGAGGGTATGGGTGTGGTTTTTTGAATATGCTGATAGTCCTGAGCTTAAAACTGTACCGGTCTTTGCTTTGAGTGGTTTTGGGAGTGTTATCCCTGTATGCTCAGTGAACTCCTGCTGGGCAATTCTCAGCAGTTCCTCGCTACTCGGCTCCGATGCAAGAAAGTCATGTGAAGTTTTTCCACTAAAGGTATATCTTACAATATTGAGCTCGTTCATACCGTAGGCTCCGGCATTGCTCAAGTGGTGATCGGGGGGAAATATAAAAGCTCTTTGTTCCGTAGTGAAAACATCAGCAGGATACTCTGCCACTAAGATACCAACAGGGTTATAGCGGATTTTCTCAAGTACTTTTGATAGTTTTGAATGTACCGGTTTGAGCAGTTGAGAAGCTATATCTGCTGTGGTTGCAATAACGATGCTGTCAAAAAGTTCTTTAGATCCATCTTGCAGTATGACACCTTTGCTTACGCCATCTTTAACATAGAGTGATGATACTTGCGTATTAACTCTCATAGTGATGATGTCAGATAGCTTTTCAAATAGACGCTGCGGGCCATCAGTAAACTGCTCATATGAATCCAGTACCATGGCCAGGTTTGTACCGAAAGTCTCAAGGCTAAGTTCATTAGCTTCAGCACCATTGTTCCTGACCACTAAAGGTCTGATAATACCAAGTATACTTTTTTCTGAGAAGAGATCGCTCAGCAGGGTATCCTTGTTTTTCAGCGTTTTGAAGTAAGGGCCGGATAAGTAGGCATTTTCACGATCTTGTTTGATTGCTTGTATCATTGGAAGCATTTTCAAGATGTCTGAAAACGGTATGTTGCTTAAGATGCTCAGAAGACTTTTAAAGGGCCTGTCTTTATCAATGCGCAAAGAGGTGTTTGAAGAGGTAGAGTTCAAACCAAACTTTTCAAAGTTATCTTCATGCAGTTCTCTACACATCCGTCTAAACTCTACATATTTTTTACCTATGTTCTTCCCGCCGAGGCTGACATCTTTTTCTCTCAGTTTTTGGGTACCTAGTCTACCGCCAATGCTAAGGTCCTTTTCAAAAACAGTAACATTGTACCCTCTGGAATGGAGTTCGTATGCTGTGGCCAACCCGCTGATGCCTGAGCCGATAACTGCTATGTTATATCTGTTCATCCTTTTCTTCTTTCAAGTCTTGCAAGTAGTTTTGGACTGGCAATAGTAAAGGTCACACTTAAAAAAGCGACTTGCTTTGCCTCTTGATAAAAAGTGATCTCAAAATCAAGCAGCAAATAGTTTTTGGACTTAGAGTTGTTGTTGATGACTTTGCTTTTGATACTTAGTGGTAAGGATGTGGTTGCAAAGCCTGTGAATTTCATCTGAAAGTCGTTGATGAAAAAAGCTTGCTCGAAATTGATATCATAGTACTTATGGACAATGGCCATCGCGTTTTGCCGTCCTGCTTCGACCAGTAGAAGACCCGGAACATGTTCCCGTGGGTGTTCAAAGAAAAAGGGGTGTTTGGTATCAACAATAATTGAAGTGTGAAATAGATCATCATGGCGTTCTACATCACTGATAAGAACATTTTCGGCATTACTTTTATGGACATATTTTTTGTCAATAGGAATTGCTTTTTGCACATTAACCCTTTTGAGAACTTATAATATAGATTACAAATCTAAATAGAAAGAATACTCCATATTCACTTAAGTTTTTGTATACGGTTTGGCAGAGCCTTGAAGAAACATTTCTAGCTCCTATATGACCTTAACTACAGTCTATGAGTTGTTGTGTGAAGAATTCAAACAGCTTTTATGTCTTATAATAAGGTATAAGAAACAGGTGAATAAATCATGGATGATAATTTTCAGATCATAGAAGACTTTGGTAGAACGTTAACAGTTCTTTATGTTGAAGACAATGAAATGGTACGTGAGAGTACCAGTGATATGTTACATGAGTATTTTAAACATATTGATACTGCCAATGATGGTGTAGAAGGTCTTCAACAGTACAAAGAATATCATACCGATAATAAAAGATATTATGATATTGTAATCACCGATATCAATATGCCAAACATGAATGGTATAGAGATGATCGAACAGATTTTGGAGCTTAGAGAAGAGCAGCAGGTTGTTATAATATCTGCTCATAATGAGTCAGATTATCTTCTACAGCTGATTGATATGGGTGTATCGAACTTTATTCTTAAACCTATCAAAATAATGCAGTTTCAAAAGATTATTTTTCGTATTGTCAAATCGCTCATGAATCAGGAAAAACTTTCCCAACATCAAAACAAGCTTGAAGAGATGAACAACTCTTTACGTATCGCTAAAGAAGCTGCTGAACAAGCCTCACTGCAAAAAAGTCAGTTCTTGGCAAATATGTCGCATGAGATCCGTACACCACTTAATGCGATTTCCGGTTTTATCTCTTTACTCTCTGAAAAAGAGCAAGACAAAGAGCGTATGAAGTACTTTGAAGTGATCAAAAGCTCCATGGATCTTTTGTTGCAGGTCATCAGTGATATTCTTGATATCAGTAAAATAGAAAGTGATAAACTGGTAGTAGAAGCTATCAATTTTTGCCCTTATAAAGATCTCATAGATATCATAGAACTTTTTCAGGAAAAAGCAGCTCAAAAAGGTATTATGTTCAATATAGAATATGGAAAAGATATACCAGAATGTCTTTTTTCAGATGTATATCGAATAAAGCAGATCATTTCAAACCTGCTTTCAAATGCTGTCAAGTTCACGCCGGAGGGCGCTTCTATTACATGTAAGGTGATGTTTGAAGAGGGAACATTGATTGTTGTAGTAGCAGATAGTGGTATCGGTATATCTGCAGAGAAACAAAAACATGTATTTGAACCATTTGTACAGGCTGAAGAGTCGACAAGCCGGATGTATGGCGGTACGGGTCTGGGCTTGGCTATCAGCTCTAAATTAGCGAGTCTGTTGGGTGGCAGGTTGACGCTTGAGAGCGAAGAGGGCAAAGGGAGTACATTTACATTAAGTATAAAGATGGCGATCGGTGACAAGACGAAAAAAGAGGTTGAAGAAGAAATCGCATCCAAACGACACTTTCATGGACATGTTCTTATTGTTGAGGATGTCAAGGCCAACCGATTATTTCTTGGTATCTTGCTGCAAAAAGCAGGTTTGACCTACGATACAGCAGTTGACGGTCTCGAAGCGATCGAAAGGTTCAAGACACAGACATATGATCTGATCTTGATGGATGAAAATATGCCAAAACTAGGCGGTGTAGCGGCAGCAAAAGAGATCATGCGTTTGGAGAGAGAAGGTGACCTCAAGCACGTACCGATCATATCTCTGACAGCAAATGCACTTAAGGGTGATAAAGAGTTTTTCATGAATGCGGGTATGGATGCGTATCTGAGCAAACCGCTTGACAATGAGAAACTGCTTTACACCATACAGAAGTTTATAGGATAAGAGGCGGTAGATGTATTGAACAAGGCAGCTTTGAACAATAAAGTTATTTTACTTAAAAGAATTATTGCTCTGATTCTTGTTATTGTTACTGTCATGACAGTTTATCGTGCATATAATGCAAATTATTTTCAGGTGGCAAATAATTTTCTTTTAATGGCAATACTCTATTTCAGCTACTTCAAGCTTAATAATGCTGATGAAAAACGATTTTTGCTTATCGCAAGAGTAGTCTTTGTCAGTGATTTTGCTACGTTGTTTGTGTTGATGCTCTATTCCCAAGAGCGGGTGACGCAGTTCATCTGGTTTGGTACAACCTTTTATC
>JALWKG010000067.1 GCA_027081565.1 Helicobacteraceae bacterium | reverse complement strand
ATATCTACCATATAGAAACCGCTAATCATGTTAATGGAAACGGTTGCAGGTATGTGTTGTGGCTTCAAGGATGTGATTTGGGATGTGTTGGATGTTGGAACCAGCAGACCTGGAGTTTTGAAGATAAGACGTTATTAACAGTAGAAGAAGTTTTCGCTCAGATAAGTAGCCTGGAACACAAACTTGATGGTGTGACCTTTAGTGGAGGTGAACCATTTTTACAATCTCTTGAACTGTCGCAATTAGCGAAACGCATAAAAGATAACACAACACTTGATTTGCAGGTTTTTACAGGGTTTGACAAAGATGAGTTAACCGAAACTGCACAAAGTGATCTGTTGCGCTATACAGATATTTTGGTAGCAGGACGATATGACCATAATAAAGAAAACAACAATCAAACGGTCTATGTGTTAAATGATAAAGTTGATGTCTGGCAATTTAACAATAGTGATGTAGAGATAGAGATTGACGATGACCTTAACATGAAAATAACAGGTTATCCAACTAATGAGCTGATCAAAGAGATAGAAGGAGTGTCTAATGCAAGAGTATAATGTGACGATAGAGATAGACGAAGATGGTAATATAAGAGCAGAGACGAAAGGGATGAAGGGTGAGGTTTGTGTAGATGAACTTGATGCCATTTTAAAAGGACTTGAGGGCGAACAAAGTACTAAAAATAAGCCCGAATTTTATGAAAAAAATGTAAAAATAGTTCAAAAAGTAAAAAATCGGACTTAGCCCCGATTGGAGTATGGCTCTCTCACACTCATCCGAGTATCTATAATAGCCCGCCCAATAGTGAAGTGGTACATGGTCTGAAAGGTCTCGTCTTCGAGTCCTAGCATACGGTGCATAACATCATCGAGGTAGCATCCTATACCTGTAGCACTAAGTTCGAGTGCTGTGGCTTCGAGGTAGAGTTGCTGGCCGATCTCTCCACACTCCCAGTATAGTCTTTTGTATTCTGATGCACCGTAAGTAGCTACAGGTTCTTCAAACTGTGTGATCATCGCCAAAGAGAAGGCACCGTCACTGGCGATGTCTTGTGAGCAGGAGATGAACTTGGCTTGAGAGCGGAAGTCTCCTGTTTCCAGTAAGTAGAGATCTTTCTCTACCTCTTGCCATTGAAAGTCGTTACGACTTAAACGTTTCAAGGAACTTTTGTGTTCAGGATTACGAAGGTAGAAGTAGAGACCTTTTTCAAGTTCTTCGACATCATGTATAAAAAGTGCAAAGTTAACACGAGGTACTCTGTTGTCTACGGGTGCTTTTACAGATGCCAAGAGTTGCCTAAACGTCTCTAATGAGATCTTGGTACGCACAAAGTCCATAGCTTGTGCACTGCGACGTTTTAAGAGGATCTCTTTGATGTCAGTAGAGCATTTAGAATTTAGGTTCGTAGTAACGGGTGAAGTTGGTAGATGGATAGATGGTTTAGAATCGATCTGTGTCGCTTGCATGGCAAGTGTGACTGCCTCCCACGGATGGTGTGCAGGACTAAGGAGATTCGCTTTGCCTACATAGGTTTTAGGAAGGTTATCTATAAGTTGGGAGAGTGTTTCTACTGAGGGTACACTCTCTCCTATGCTCAAAAGAAGTTGTGCGATCTCTGGTTCACTCTCGTGGTAGCGTTCTCTCTGGTTGAGTCCTATGATCTTCTCAAGGTCTGCTATTTTGATCTCTTCTACAACACCATATTCCTCTCCTAAGGTTTGAACACTGACTTTAACCGCCTTGAGTGCATGACCAAGATCAAGGTTGACATAACGATAGCAGCGTTCGCCATATTTCCACATCTCTCTCCATGGGATAGAACTGAGTGCTACGAAGTAGTGACTCTCTGGGTGCTCTTGCCAAAACACTGTCTCAAATTCTGCCAGGATCTCAAGTGCGTGTTCTTGAACATTATAATGCACAACAACACTTTGAGAAGAGATCCCTTCAATAGGAGGTAAGACAAGTGTTGCCTCTGTTGGTTGCAAATTACCGCTAGAGGCGTTACAACGCAGTGCCCAACAATCCTCACCCAAACATTTCCATGCAGCAATGCCCAGTGAAAACTGTAGAAGTTGGGAGATCGATACAAGTGTCAAGGGTGTCGGAGGGATGCTTTTGGCTCCCATGACTTCACTGTAACTAGGTGTTGGAAGATCAAATGTGAGTGGTAATAGTACTTTTTGAGCACCTTCATAGTGGCGAAACGGATTGGGTTGAGTGGCCCAGTCCATGTACCCAAGAGAAGCAGCATAGCGTTTGGGATGATGTTTGGTGCGCTGGTGGTAGTCCAGTATGGTCTCTGTTGTATTCATGGGGTAATGATACAGTGCGTGGTTAAAAGTGTACTTCAAGAGCGAAATTAGGAAAAAAAGTGAATAAAAAGTAAATAGTTTAAATGAGGAGAAGAAAAAAAAGTATCATTCATCAAGTTTATCTTAATAACTATTTCCCTGAAACCTCCCTAAATAAGGGCCTTCTAGATATGAGTCTATACGACTAAACTATAGTTAGTCAATAACTATAAAGTATCACTTGACAGTAAACGACTCATATGCTATAATTTTGCCAACTTATGAGAAAGGAGTCACTTAACTATTATGTCTGAAGAGAAAAAAAACGAAGAGACACAATCGGTTGAAGAGGAACTTGAGACTCAAGTAGAATCAGATGTCGAAGAGGTCGAAGACGAACTTGAAGTTTTGAAAAAAGAGGTACAGACACTGGAAGATAAATATGCCCGTGTTCATGCTGACTTTGACAACATTAAGAAACGTCTTGAGCGTGAGAAATATCAAGCGCTTGAATACGCAAACGAAAAGTTTGCAAAAGATCTTATCCCAGTTTTGGACGCCCTTGATGGTGCGATGAAAGCTAAGGATATGGATGCAGATCCTGAGACACTCCTTGAAAAAGTGAGTGAAGGGGTCGAGTTAACAATTAAGCAATTTTTGACAGCCTTGGAGAAACATGGCGTGACACCGGTGAGTGAAGACGAACCGTTCGATCCAAATATTCACCATGCTGTCCAGCAAACAGACAGTCCTGACCATGAGAGTGGCGAGATCGTCAGTACCTTCCAAAAAGGGTACAAATATAAAGGTCGCACACTTCGTGATGCGATGGTCGTGATAGCTAACTAGTCACGAGTGCCACTTAGGTGGCAGACAAAAATATCAGCGTGATATATAATAACACTGATAAAAAAATATTTAACATAATCAAAGGATTAAAAATGAGCAAAGTAATAGGAATCGATTTAGGAACAACAAATTCATGTGTCGCAGTTTATGAGGGTGGTGAAGCAAAAGTCATCCCTAACAGCGAAGGTAAAAACACAACACCATCGGTTGTTGCGTTCACAGATAAAGGTGATGTACTTGTAGGTGATCCTGCAAAACGTCAGGCGATCACAAACCCGGAGAAGACGATCTCTTCTATCAAACGTATTATGGGTCTGATGATGGACGAAGAGAATGCCAAAGAAGCGCATGACAAGGTCACTTATAACATTGTAAACAAAGACGGTATTGCAGCAGTAGATGTTGCAGGTAAAGTCTATACTCCACAGGAGATCTCTGCAAAGATCCTGACCAAACTGAAAGAAGATGCAGAAGCATATATCGGAAGTACAGTTACTGATGCAGTTATTACAGTACCAGCTTACTTCAACGATGCACAGCGTAAGGCAACTAAAGATGCAGGTACGATCGCAGGTCTGAACGTACTTCGTATTATCAATGAGCCAACGGCTTCTGCATTGGCATATGGTCTTGAGTCAAAAGCTGAAGAGAACGTACTTGTTTATGACCTTGGTGGTGGAACATTTGATGTTACAACACTTGAGATCTCTGATGGTACTTTCGAAGTACTTTCAACGGACGGTAACGCCTTCCTTGGTGGTGACGACTTTGATAACAAGATCGTTGACCTTCTGAACGATGAGTTCAAGAACTCACACGGTATTGAGTTGAAAAATGACAAAATGGCACTTCAGCGTCTTAAAGATGCTGCAGAAAATGCTAAAAAAGAGCTCTCTTCTGCAACGGAGACAGAGATCAACCTACCGTTTATCACGATGACAGAAGCAGGGCCACAACACCTTGTTGTCAAACTGACCCGTGCGAAGTTCGAAGGTATGATCGAAGAACTGGTTAATGAGACTATGGATCACATCAAAGTTGCGATGACTGATTCAGATCTTGATAATAATGAGATCAAAGAGATCATCATGGTCGGTGGATCTACTCGTGTGCCACTGGTACAGAAGAAAGTCTCTGAATATTTTGGAGGCAAAGACCTTAACAAGAGTGTAAATCCGGATGAAGTCGTTGCTCTTGGTGCAGCGATCCAGGGTGGTGTACTTCGTGGAGATGTTAAAGACGTTCTTCTTCTTGATGTTACGCCACTTTCACTTGGTATCGAGACACTTGGTGGTGTTGCGACTAAGATCATTGAAAAAGGTACAACGATCCCGGTTAAGAAGTCTCAGGTCTTCTCAACTGCTGAGGACAACCAGCCAGCGGTAAGTATCTCTGTTGTTCAAGGTGAGCGTGAGTTCGCTAAAGACAATAAGTCTCTAGGACTGTTTGAGTTGACTGATATTCCTGCTGCACCACGCGGTGTGCCTCAGATCGAGGTGACATTTGACATCGATGCCAACGGTATTTTGACTGTAAGTGCGATGGACAAAGGTACAGGTAAAGAGCAGAAGATCACGATCTCCGGTTCATCTGGACTCAGTGAAGAAGAGATCGAGAAGATGGTTCAGGATGCTGAAGCACACAAAGCTGAAGATGAGAAGCGTAAAGAACTTGTTGAAGCACGCAACCAGGCAGATGCACTGATCGCTCAGACAGAGAAGACACTTGCTGAAGCGGGTGACGATGTTGAAGCTGATGAAAAAGCAGCCATCGAAGCAGCGATCAATGATCTTAAAGAGACGATCAAAGATGAGTCTGCGACTAAAGAGACAATCGAAACGAAGGTCAAAGCACTTACAGATGCAAGCCACAAAATGGCAGAGCGTATGTACCAAAAAGAGCAGGGTGGCGAAGCTGCTGATGCTGGTGCTAAGAAAGCGGATGACGACGTCATCGACGCTGAGATCGACTAACACTTTAAGAACAGCTTTATGCTGTTCTTATCTACTTCCCCTTAAACATAAAACATCCCCCTTTCAGAATTTAATGCTACAATCAACTTAATTTATATGTAGGACCGCCTTGGCCATGTTACGAATTCTTTTTTTTAGTACCATTTTTTTATCCACCCTTTTTTCTGCGCCCATACATCAAGCTATTATCTATAATGATATAGAAGGTTTAGAGATACAACTTGCTAAAGGTGTTTCGATCAACCTGCAAGATGAACATGGCCGAACGCCTCTTATGGTAGCGGTCTATAATGAGAATTTTGAGATGTTCAAGTTCTTACTTCAAAAAAATGCTAATACCAATGTTGAGATGGAAAATGGTCAAACGGCACTTTATATTGCGGTTTACCTTGGTAGGAACCGTATGATTAGGAGTCTTCTAAAACATGGTGCTATTATCAACCATAAGATCATCAAGGGATTACCCCTCTTCATAAAGCGGCTGAAGGTGGAAGTGCCGGTGCCGTCCGTCTTTTGTTAGAACATGGTGCCAAGATCAACAGTGTGGACAAACATAATGCTACACCACTTTACTACGCGGCACAACTGGACAACGAAGATGTTGTCTGGGCCTTGGTCAAAGAGGGTGCGAGCAACAAGTATGTGAGTGATGAAGAGATGACAGCTTCTGAAGTTGCTGATGAAGAAGATTATGGACGAATTGTCAAGATCATTGAAAAGTATGCAAAAAAGTAAGCTGCTATCTACTCATGATCTTAATACTTTTACCTTATGGTATAATTTCTTATTATGTATCAAAATAAAATATATTAAAACACTATTGTCATAGTGTCAAAGGAATTCCATTGATAAAAAAAGTTTTAGTATTACTGTTGTTCCTCTTCCCTACTTTGAGTTTTTCAGATGGTTTGGGACTTTATATGCTCAATGATTTCGATAGTGATAATGGTGCCTATGAGGTCAATTACGGCTATAGTCCTGGTGTTGGTCTCTCCTACGCCTTAACATTAGGAGAGAACCAGTTATTTAGTTATCGTTTAGGACTGGAATATTATAAATCTCGTGGTCAGGCTACTATTTATCAGTATGCTTCTGATGGAAACTTCAGTAAAGAACCAACAACCACTACGGTTAATGCCAAACGGCGTACTATCGCGGCAGTCAATACCTTTGAATTTGGTCTCTATCGCTCGAAAAATCTACGTTTTTGGGTAGGTCCACAGTTCACGATTATGGATGTCAAGGAGAATATAGAGTATCAGATCAATGGCTTTGATATGGCTATAGGACCAGTGGTCGGGCTGAACTATAATATGAATGAAAATATTAGTCTCTCTCTTGATACCAGTGTCAATATTATGGACTCTGGAGAAAACCTCTCTGTCAGAGCCTATGTATTTTGGCGCTTTGGGGAGACTTTTGAAGAAAAATCTGCAGGAAGTGTAGCTAAGGTGGCCAAAGGCAGCGCCAAGGATATGGGGGGACAACTGCTCTATATCAAAGACCTTCGAGATCAAGGCATATTGACAGATAAAGAGTATGAGAGTAAACGAAAAGAGATCATAAAAAGATATTAAGC
>JALWKG010000066.1 GCA_027081565.1 Helicobacteraceae bacterium | reverse complement strand
GCTCTTCATTCAAAATTCAAAATCTAAAATTCAACATTACCTTACCCCCTTTTAGCTATAATCGCGCATACAATAAAGCCCTAAAATTGGGGTTATCAGAGAGAATTCATGGACGTTAGAAAAGCATTTATAGAATATTTTGAATCAAAAGGGCATACGCCAGTTGCAAGTGCACCTCTTGTACCAGACGACGCGACTTTACTGTTTAACAACGCTGGTATGGTACCGTTTAAGTCGATCTTTACGGGTGAAGTTCCACGTCCTGAGAACCCACGTGCGACCTCTTGTCAGACCTGTCTTCGTGCTGGTGGAAAACACAATGACCTTGAAAATGTAGGACACACCGCGCGTCACCATACATTTTTTGAGATGTTGGGTAACTTCTCTTTTGGAGATTACTTCAAAGAAGAAGCGATCGCTTATGCATGGGAGTTCATCACTAAAGACCTTGCACTAGATGTTGACAAGCTTTGGGTAACGGTTCATGAGAGTGATGATGAAGCTGAAGAGATGTGGAAGAAGCATATCGCTGCCGATCGTATTATGCGTTTGGGTGATGCAGATAACTTCTGGTCTATGGGTGACACTGGTCCTTGTGGTCCCTGTTCAGAGATCTTTTATGACCAAGGTGAAGAGAATTTTAATGGTCCTGAAGACAAGATGGGTGGCGAAGGTGACCGTTTCTTAGAGATCTGGAACCTTGTGTTTATGCAGTACGAGGTCAAAACTAAAGGTGGTGAGAGACTACCATTGGCTAAACCTTCTATTGACACAGGTATGGGACTTGAGCGTGTGATCGCGATTAAAGAGGGCAAACTCTCTAACTATGACTCATCAATGTTTATGCCAATGATCAACAAGGTTGAAGAGCTTACAGGTAAGAGCTATGAGTACAAAAGTGGTGCTTCATTCCGCGTGATCGCTGACCACATTAGAACGGCTGTCTTTTTACTTTCTCAAGATATTAACTTCTCAAACGAGGGACGTGGTTATGTGCTTCGTCGTATTTTGAGACGTGCAGTGCGCCATGGTTACCTTCTGGGTCTGCGTGAAGCCTTTATGTACAAGATCGTTGACATTTTAGTCGCGCAGATGAAAGATGTTTATCCTTACCTAGAGACAAAATCTGAAACAGTCAAGACACAGGTGCAGCTAGAAGAGGAGCGTTTCTTCAAAACGATCGCTTCAGGGATCGAACTCTTTAATGCTGAACTTGTCAACACCAAAGAGACCTTTAGTGGAGAGGTGGCATTTAAGCTTTATGACACCTACGGTTTTCCACTGGACTTGACAGAGGATATGTTAAAAGAGAAGGGTCTTAAACTTGACAGTGCGAAGTTCGATGAACTGATGACAGAACAGAGAACCCGCGCAAAAGCGGCATGGAAAGGGAGTGGAGACGCTGCCAAGCATGGTGACTTTAAAACACTGCTGGAGAAGTTTGGCAAAAACAGTTTTGTCGGTTATGAAGGTCAAAGCTGTGAAGCGACGGTCTTGGCACTTTTAAGTGAAGACTTTAAGATCGTAGAGGCACTTCATGCAACACACAGTGGTTGGGTGCTTTTAGACAACACACCTTTCTATGCTGAAAGTGGTGGACAAGTAGGCGACCGTGGTCTGTTGGAAGGTTTTGCAACCGTGACAGACACCCGTAAGTTTTTTGATTTGAATCTCTCTCATGTCGAAGTCAAAGAGACTTTGCGTGCAGGTACTAAAGTAAAAGCTGTTGTAGACATTAGCCGTATGGAGATCGAAAAACACCACTCTGCAACACACCTACTTCATGCCGCACTATATGATGTTTTGGGAGACCATATCTCTCAAGCTGGCTCGCTTAACGATGCAACACGTCTTCGTTTTGACTTCTCTCATCCTAAGGCGATGAGTGATGCTGAGATCGCTGAGGTTGAAGAGCAGGTGAACTACCAGATACTTCGTGGTATTGCCGGTGTGACCAAAGAGATGAGTATTGACGAAGCTAAAAACAGTGGTGCAAAAGCACAGTTTGGTGAGAAGTATGGTGACACTGTGAGAGTCGTCAGTTTTGGTGACGCTTCTGTAGAACTTTGTGGTGGTACTCATGTTAATAACACAGCGGTTATTGGTACTTTTGTCATCACTAAAGAGTCGGGTGTCTCTGCCGGTGTTCGTCGTATAGAAGCGGTGTGCGGAAATGCAGCCTACAACCTTTTCAAAGAGCAGCGTCATACCCTTAACAGTGTTGCTGAAGAGGTCAAGAACCGTGATGTCTTAATTGGTGTTAGCAAGCTTAAAGAGCAGGTGAGAACATTGAAGGCAGAAGTCCAAGAGGCGCTGGCAGCTTCTAAAGAGGAGCTCTCTGCAGACACTGTCAATGGTGTTACAGTGATCATCGAAGAGATCAAAAGTGGTGATGTTAAAACACGTATTGATGAACTTAAAAATGCTAATGATAAAGTAGCAGCAATGCTGTTTCAGGTCAAAGGGGAGAAGGTCATCATCGCGGCAGGTGTCAAAGATGCCAATGTAAAAGCAGGTGACTGGATCAAAAACATCGCACCGATCTTAGGTGGTGGTGGTGGTGGTCGTCCAGACTTTGCACAAGCCGGTGGAAAAGATGCTTCGAAACTTCCTGAGGCTAAAGAGAAGGCACTTGCCTTTGTGACTGAGGCACTGGCTTAATGAAGGCAGCAATGGTCGAGTTTTTTTGGAACAACACAGAACTTCTTGTTTTTGTTCACGTACTAAGTGCTGTGGTGTGGGTAGGTGGTATGATCGCTATGCGTTTTGCGGCACATTACTCTTTTCAAGAACTGGAGGGTGAACAGCGTTTAAAACGCACTGCTCAGGCACTTGGAAACCTTTTTAAGATCGTTGCACCATTTATCGTTATTTTGATTCTTACTGCTGTTTTAATGGCGGTAGGCTGGGGCTTTAGAGATGCCGCAGTAGATGCAAGCGGTAATGTCATAGACGAAGTTGCTTTTCATGTTTATCAATTGGTACACATCAAAGAGGCGATCTGGATGGTGATGGCGATGAACTATGCCTATATGGTTTGGCGTCTTTTCAAAGCCAACAAAGCACTCACAGCTAACGATCTTCCTGTAGCTAAAGCGATGTTGGGAATGATCGGAAAATATCTTGTGCCACTGAACATCGTACTGGGTCTCATCGCGATCTACCTTGGTGTTGTCCTGCGTTACTCTCACGCCTAAGGTGCCACTGTGATCCGTCTCTGTTCCCAGTCTGAAAGTCGCGCAGCTATTTTACGCAGTGCTGACATAGACTTTATACAATCTCCCGTTGATTATGATGAAGAGCAGGTCGTTGCTACTTCTCCTAAAAACTTTGTTTACCAAGCCACAGTTGGTAAGTATGAAGTGGCTTTGAAAGCTTTTGACTACAAAGAGGTGCCCCTGTTAGTTTCGGACACTGTTGTTACCTCTCAAGGTCACATTTTACGTAAAGCTAAAGATGTAGAAGACGCGCGTGCTATTTTGGAAAAGCAGAGTGGGAGTGTTACTTCTATAGTCACCTGTATGATCTATAAAAGTGAAAAGTTAGAGTTAATAGACATCTCCTCTACGGATTATGTTTTTGATACTTTTGATGAGGCTGACCTTGAGGCTTATTTGGCTTCAGGCGAGTGGCGTGGTAAGGCTGGTGGCTGTATGGTCGAGGGGTTTTGTAAGCCTTATATTCGTGAAGTCAAGGGGTATGAGTCATGTGCCATGGGGCTTAGTGTAGAGGTCTTGCAGGCGTTTTTGTAAATAAACGCCAGATAAATAAATTTCTTCTGTCCGTCACTCCGGACTTGATCCGGAGTCTACTCTTTGTTGCTCTTTTTTGTTGAAACTTCCTTGTTATTTGAAATTTTATCCTGCTGCCCTTTCTCTTTTTTACTCGAAAAAAAGATAAACAGAAAAATCGCCTCTAGCGGGCTTCTGGGTCGGTAGCTACCGACTACCCTCACTCCACACTCTTTTTAGCTAAAAACGACAAACTCCCGATGGTCAAACAGTGCCGTTTTCTTAACGCTAAAAAGAGTGTTACGTTCGGCCTTGCAGATGCTAGAGAAAAAGAGCAAGCGGTGACGCACCCTTTTAAAGTGAAAGCATTCGCTTTCATCCCAATTCCAACAAACTCTCAGCAGTAACAACTGGAGTCGTAGCAATATAAAGAACGATAATCTGATTGCTTTAGATTATGAGCTTATTACTCTCAACAACAGCGTCTCTCTTTTTTAAGGTCTACGTCGTTGATGCTTCGCATATCAACTCTGTTTCCGAAGCTATAAAAGCCAAGTAGTTGGCTTTCACTTTACGCTTCTCATCTCTGACGCGACAGAGAAAAAAAGTTCGGTTCGCCACAATTTAAATAACAGGGTAATAAGTAAACAGGATAAAGTCTCTACGTTAAAGTCTAATCACATAAGAATGAGTGTCAGTAAATGAAAAAAAAGAGATCTTAGTAGAAAGTAATTGTAGTTGCTACTCTTTCAAAGAGATATAGATCTCTATATCTTCCGCCCCCGCATAAAACTCAAAATCCACACTGTAAGCACGTCGTGCTGCCTCATTTTCATCTTCAAAATAGCTCCAAACCTTCTGCCAGATCTCAAAGACAATGGCAGACACTTTCTCATTTTCTTCTAAGGAGACAGTTTGCATTTTAATTCTCTTTTCTTGGGTTTTTTGTGTTCTTTAGTATTGTATAATAAAGACATTATATTTTAAGGACTTCATATGGAAGCTGTCAGCGCTATTAGTATTGCGATTATTGTCGCTGTTTTAATCATTATTGTTAAAGGGATCAAAATCGTTCCTCAGTCACGTGCTTATGTCATAGAGCGTCTAGGAAAGTACAATCGTACTATAGAGGGTGGGTTCCACGTTATTATTCCTATAGTTGACTCTGTTGCGATGGCTGTGACCAAACAAGAGCAGATCATTGATATCCCTCAGCAGAGTGTCATTACTAAAGACAACGTTAACATTAGTGTAGATGGTCTTGTCTTTATACAGGTTGAAAATGCGAAGATGGCGGCTTACGGTGTTGTTGACTTTAAACGGGCTATTGCAAACCTTGCAACCACGAGTCTTCGTGCTGAAATAGGGCAGTTAGCACTTGATGAGACACTCTCCTCTCGTGATACTTTGAATCGTAGTATCTTAACGGCTCTCGATGAAGCTTCTCAAAAATGGGGTATTAAGACTATGCGTGTGGAACTTCGTGACATCTCTGTACCAGTAGAGATCGAAGAGGCAATGAACCTGCAGATGAAGGCAGAACGTGAAAAACGTGCGATCGAGTTGACGGCAACAGCGAACAAAGAAGCGACTATTAGAGAGGCAGAAGGACAGCGTCAAAAGGCCTTTTTAGAAGCAGAAGCGATTGAACGTATGGCTGATGCGAGTAAGTATGAACAAGAGAAGACGGCAGAGGGTCAAGCAAAAGGAATGGAGATGATCAACATGGCAATGGGGGCTAATCCTCAAGCGGCAGAGTTCTTGTTAGCGAAAGATCGTGTAGCTGCTTTTAATGAGATGGCAAAAAATGAATCAAACGATAAGGTGATCGTTCCATATGAGGCTACAGAATTTATTGGTTCACTCTCAATCCTTAAAGATATGCTCGGTAGTAAAAAAGTGGTTGAATTATAATGGAAGCTATTGCATGGGGATATCTTTTAGCCTTAGGTATTATTTTAATAGGGATAGAAGCCCTGCTGTTTTCTTTTGTATTGTTATGGATAGGGATAGGTTTTATAGCGGTAGCAATCTTAAGCTATTTTACTCTTTTCGCTAGTGGTTATGTCCAGATAGCAGTTGCCGTTTCTATAGGTTTGATTCTTGTACTTGCTCTTAGAAAATGGAGTATGAGTCTTATCAACAAGTCAGCAGATGATACAGAAGAGAAGATCCATAAAAGTGGCGTAGGTATTGTTGAGGGTGGTATGATCAAGATGAACGGAACCTACTGGCAAAGTGATGATGACTTGAGTGGTTATGAAGAGGGCACTAGGGTAAAAGTAGTAGACATTATAAACAATAAGGCAAAGCTTGGCTGAGTTCTATACAAATGAGTTAGCGGCTTTGAAGCGTTCTGGTCGCTATAGAGAACGTCGTATTTATAATGATGAGATTGTTGATCTTGCCTCTAATGACTATCTTGGCTTGGCACATAACAAAGAGATTTTAGAAAAGAGCATGAAAGCGTTAGAAGCTTTAGAGTCTCATGCAGCGAAAGCCTCTATGTTGGTTAATGGTTATATCAAGGTGCATCAAGATTTTGAGCAGGCACTATGTGCGGCCAATGGTTTTGAGGCAGGGGTGATCTTAGGCTCCGGATTTAATGCCAACATCGCGATGATAGAGACACTGGTACGTAAGGGTGATGCTCTTTTTATGGACGAGAAGTATCATGCTTCTGGTGTGCTCGCTTCTAAACTTATAGATGGTGACTTGCACTATTTTTCACACAACTGCTGTTCTGAATTAGAAATATTGTTGAAAAATTCTAAAGCCAAACGTAACATTGTAGCGGTTGAAGGCATTTACTCCATGGATGGTGACTTGGTGCCACGAGAGATCATTGACCTTGCAGATCAATATAACGCTATTTTGATCTTGGATGAAGCCCATAGCTCGGGTGTTATTGGAAAACATCTTATGGGGGTCTTGGATCATTATGAGATCACTCCACGACCTAACCACATTAAGATGGGGACTTTGGGCAAGGCTTATGGAAGTTTTGGTGCTTATATTTTAGCTTCTGAGCATATTATAGACTTTCTTATCAACCGGGGCAAACCCATTATCTATGCTACAGCACCTTCACTTTTTGATACGCTTTTGG
>JALWKG010000065.1 GCA_027081565.1 Helicobacteraceae bacterium | reverse complement strand
ATATGATGAGACAGCAGCGATATACCGAGAGTTGGAAACCCTTCTTTTAAGCAAAGGTGCAAAAGTCGATGTCCCCTTGAACTCTCTGGGTTGGACACCACTATGCACCACGGTCACTAAGACACATGACAAACCTAACAGTGAACATATCCGGCTTCTGTTACAGCTCGGTGCCAATGTCAACCATTTAGATATCAATGGACGGACACCCTTGATGCTTGCTGCATCTATGGGACGTATGAGTTCTGTTGAGATGTTGATGAAGAACTATGCCGCTCATGATGTGATCGACAATTTTGGTTGGAGTGCTTTGATGTTTGGTGTCTACTACAACCATATGGAAGTGGTCATCTTTATGCTTGATAATGGGGTAGACCCCAATCTAGTCTCAAAACAAGGACTTACCGCACTTAAGATCGCAAAAGAGCATAAACGTCTCAAGATGGTAGACCTGCTCTTAGAGTATGGGGCTATGGCCACCAAAGAGGAGTAATCCTCAAGAACTGCTTACTCTTAAAATAGCAGTGTTAAAAAGCTCCACCCAACAAAAACCTGAAGTTGTGAGGGCTCTTCTCTCCGGAACTGTCTTTAATGTTGTCGTTGTGTATATACTCAAAAGAGAGCGGAATACTCAAAACGTTTAACATCAAAAACTCTAGACTTAATCCTGCTGTAGTCTCGTTGTAAACTGTATGGGTATTAAAGGCGTTAGACTGACCAAAGTCTTGGATATCGTAGTAGCGATGCTTGGCGTAAATCACTTCTCGTGTCAACGAAAGCGGGAAGGTAAAAAACAGGATACGACCATCAAACTGCTTTAGGGCATTGACCTCAGCTACGGCTGCCTGCTGCACAAAACGGGTATGTTCTAACGTCGGCATAACAACTGTCGCACCATCTTTAAATATCTGGCTTTGAAAAGGGGTAAACTTCACACCCCTGGTCTGATCTCTTACAGTTGAGACACCATCATCTGCATTAAAGTCACTGCGTGTACCTTGTAAAGAGAGACCGGCAAACATCTTCCATGGCAGACCGTGAGAGAGACTATAGTCAAAACCACCACTTAAATCTCCCCGATCATAACTTCCATAAATAGAAAGTGCGTTCAAATAATCATAGGAGACCGCCTGACCATATCCTTCAGCATGAGAACTCTCCAAGGAGAGAACAAAAGGTGACCGTGCATTAGAGTCATAGTCCTGATAGTAGCTACCTTGTAGTGAGACTCGGTTGTAACCAGAGGCGATTATCGGTAATGCTGCTACAACACTAAAACCATACTTACGACTCTCTTGTGACAGGTTGTGTTCGTTACTATAAGTGTTAGTGGTCGCATTATAATCATAATATGCACTGGGATCACCTTCATTATAAACACCATAGACATCGGCACCAAAAGTAAGTAGATGGGCGTTATTAAAATAGTGCGCACCAACCAGACCTTTTTCATCTGTCCCCTGTCCAGCATAAACACCAAAGGTATTACTTAAGAGAGGATCTGAAAAGTCTGCTGAAACACTGTAGGTAAAGATATCTTGACCTGCCTTTTCACCATAACCTGCTGTTGCAGTTCCTCCCGCGTAATGGAGGTTTAATGGTTCATAATAGGCATCTTTTAAACTTAGGTTCTGCTCTTGCATTTTTCTGTTTTCAAAAGAGGCATTGGCAAAATAGGGTTCATCTTCAAAAAAAAGTTTTCTCTCAAAAGGCACCGCTTCTCGCGGGTCTAGTTTCTGCGTCACATAATAATAATCTTTTTGACCTATCGCGGCGATCAGCACCTCATCGTCATTCACCAGACGTGCTTCGACTACATTGTCTGCCTGAGTAACACGCTCAACCACACCATCATTAAAACGATAAAGTGAACTTCCTGCTTCAGAATTGGCCACAAAATAGATACGCCCCTGAGCATCAACATCACTGACGATACCGTAGTAATCATTCAAAGTGTAAAGAGCTTCCTTGTTTTTAAAAAGTGTTCGCTTTTTGCCCTCTTGCACAAAGTAATAGAGGTTGTCATCTTTATCAATAATAACCGAAGAGTTGACCTTCGCATAAAAAGTATCGCCGACATAGAGTTGCGGCTCTTTAAATGAGGACTTCACATCAAAATAGACAGGAACACCATCTTTTAAATACCCCTGTATCAACTTGCCTTCCGTACCTTCAACAACATGACCATCTTCATCAAAAAGGCCCTGAACGATCATGGTTGGATTGGTAAAGTTACTTGACTGTGTCATATATTGGTCATGTCTGTTGACAACCTTGCTTTGCAGATAACTTTCGCGTGTAACCTCTAGCGCCTTGTCCTTTTTAAAAAAACGAACGAGTTCAGGTGCATGCTGCGCATCAGAGGTCAAAAAGAAGATCTTGTCACAGTTATTGTTAAGAGAGCTAAAGGCATAAGAGCGTGCTACAACCTCACCCTCTGCCTCGACAAACTGCGCTCCCTTTTTAAGAAGCCATGTATTGTAACCAGAGAGGGCCTCTTCAAAACTCTCCCCAAAGGTCATCTGGTAAATATGGTTGGTTCTAAATGGCCAGAGCCAGGATTTGGAGTGGTTAAAGAAAAACTGGTTGGTCTTTTCTAGACCAAAGCGCTCAGCCAAATAGAGCTGAAAAAAGCCACCTACGACATAGTGTCTGTCATAAAAGGGAAACTCATGGGTCGTCTGGTTAAACAAAAACTGCGGTGTGATATGTCCTGCTTTGGCCTGCAAAATACTTTCAGCTTGAAAACGACCACTGTAGAGACGACCGCCATTGCCGTGCCACGACTCATTGAGCACGGCATTACCCTCCAAGGTATAAGAGGTCAACACCGCATTAGGAAGTACAAAAAGAGGCAAAGGGAACAATGGTAAAGCCGTATTACCAAACACTTTGCTCAAACCTCTCGAGATCTTACTCGCTTTTGCATTGGTCTGGTAGTTATGTGCTGTCTCGTGATAAAGCAGCGTGTTCAACCAGGAGGTTGTGCTAAAGTGGTCTGGAAATTGTGCACCACCTATGTAGTTGATCTGCATATTTAATGGGTACTGTGTTGAAAAACCATTGGCGATCTGGTTGCGCTGAGAGATGATCCCGACATAAAGAGTCTGGTCGAGCCGGTAGCCAAAATACTTTTCATACTCTTTATGGATCAGCGGTTCAAGTGCCATCGCCTCCTCGGCAGCATAACGGTTCTGTTTAGTATAGATCATCTCTATGTCAGGGTTTTGCAGAGAGGTTTTAAAGTACTTTTCATCTCCTGGGACAACAGCTGTACCAGCATAAAGTGTATAAACTGATAAAACAGACAACAGTATACTTTTTTTCATAAATGCTCCTAAAATCTTATAAATATCATACCTAATCATTGATTAACCCCATGAGACATAAAGAGATCTCTCAACTCTAAAATAGATACAACTGCATCAATAGTTTCAAGTAGCAGGAATATACTGAACATTCATTATGTTTAACACCCTAAAATGAGATCTTTCCTATGTACATTCTAAAGTTGTTTTTTTCTTTTGTATGGTCATTATAGAGGTACTCCATATGGATCGGTACCCGCAAACGGTTCATCACTAACATCTCTAAAGAGAGGCCTGCTGTGGACTCGTTATATGTAGTGTGCTCACGCCAACTACCAGACTGTCCAAAGTCTTGAATGTTATAGTGTCTCTGTTTCACATAAAAAAGTTCACGTGTCAATGAGAAGGGAAAGGTAAAAAAGAGCAAGGTGGCATTAAACTGTTTTTTCAGACCCACCTCTGCCACTACGGCCTGTTTCACAAAGCGGGTGTATTCTAAAGAGGGCATCACAACAGTAGCAGGATCTTGGAACAGAGCACTCTCGAAGTTTGCGAACTTCACGCCACGGGTATAGTTTTCAGATGAGATTTCAAAGGTGTTTCTTTCATAGTCGCTATGTACACCCTTAAGTGCAGCAGAGATATAAAAGCGTTCAGGAAGATCATGTTCAAACCGGTAGTTTCCTCCATAAGAGAGATCGTTCCTGTCATAAACAGAGAAGAGGGAAAGCGCTTGCAGATAGTTGTTCTCCATAGCCTGAAAAAAGCGTTCTTTATGAGAAAGGTCCAGACTGAACACCAAAGGAGAGCGGGCATTGTCATCATAATCCTGATAGTACTTCAAGGCCACCGTTGCTTGCTCGTACCCTCTTTTTAAAAAAGGGATCAGACCATAGGCACTCACTCCATAGTCGCGGTTTTTCTGTTGCAGCATGTAAAGTGCTTTGCTGTAACTGTTGTTGGCTTCACTGTAAAGATGATAACTGGCAACATCACCTCCATCATAAACCCCATAGACCCGTGCCCCAAAACTCAGTAGGTGGGCATTGTTGTCATATGAGGCTCCGACTGTACCTACTTCATCAGCTCCACGACGCGAAAAAAGTGCATACCGGTTGCTCAGCAGTGGGTCTATAAAGGCAGCCTCGACATTATAGGTCAACAGTACTTTTTTGTTTTTACTGACGGCACCTAAAGCCAACTCCGTTCCCGCATACTCAGTTCGCAGTGGCGCATAATAGGGGTTATCCAAGTTGACATTTTCTCTACTGTCTTTCTCAGGAACCATCATCAACACATCATCTTTTTTGTCTTCAAAAAAGAGTCGCTCCTCATAAGGTGCCTGTGCTAAAGAGACCAATGGGTTGATCAGGTAGTAATAGTTTTCTTCTCCCACTGCCGCCAAAAGCACTTCATCATCATTAAGCAGACGGGCATCTATGACATTGTCTGCTGCTGAGACCCGCACTACCTCATGATCCCTGTAACGATAGAGTGAACTTCCTTTTGCAGAGTTGGCTATAAAATAGACCGCACCCGTGGAGTCTACATCACTTACCAGACCATAAAAACTTTCATAACTGTAAAGAGCTGTATGGTTTTTAAACAAGGTCCGTGTTTTACCCTCTTGCACAAAATAGTAGAGGTTGTCATCAACATCTATCACAACACTGGAGTTCACCTGAGCATAAAAGGTCTCTCCTACATAAAGCTGCGGCTGATCAAAAGAGCTTGGGATGTCGAAGTAGACGGGAACCCCTCCATGAAGATAGCCTTGGATCACCTTGGAGTCACTCCCCTCTTTTAAACGCCCCTCGTCATCATAAAGCCCGATGTAACGTTCAGAAGCACTAACAAAACCGCTAGACTGGGTGTAGTAACGGTCTGTACTGTTAATAAGTCTATTTTGAAAAAAGCTTTTGCGCTCTTTTTTGAGAAATTTGTCTTTTTTAAAGAGTGTCACTTGCTCTGGGGCCTGATAGGCGTTGGAGGTGAGAAAAAAGATCTTGTCACAGTTGGCATTTAGTGGAGAAAACTTTGCCGAGGTCTCGAGCACCTTTCCCTCTGCCTTGACAAAGCCCTCACCTTTTGCCAACAACCACTTCTCAAAACCTGAAAGGGCCGTCTCATAGTCCACACCAAAAGTGATCTCAAACACATGGTTGATCCTAAATGGCCAGAGCCAGGATTTAGAGTGATTATAAAAGAAGGTGTTGACCTTTTTTAGACCATAGGTCTCTGCCAAATAGTTCTGGAAAAATCCTCCCACAATGTAGTGACGATCATAATAGGGAAAGGTACCAATGTCCTGATTATATAAAAACGGGGCATTGATATGTCCCGCTTTAGCCTGTAAAATGCTCTCTGCTTTAAAACGTCCACTGTAAAGACGTCCGCCATTACCATGAACTGACTCATTTAAAACTGCATTTCCCTCCAAAAGAAAAGAGCTGATGGTCACGTTGGGAATGCTGGTCAGAGGAAAAAACCAAAGCAGCAGATAAGAGGTTCCCAAAACATCATCTATACTCTGAGTAACCTTACTCGCCTTGGCGTTGATCTGGTAGTTGTGGGCTGTCTCATGATAGAGAAGAGAGTTTAGCCATGAGGTAGTAGCAGACACATCCACAGAGAGTGCTCCACCCATATAATCTATCTGCATATTGACAGGGTACTGCGTAGAAAACCCATTGGCGACCTGATTCTGCTGCGAGGGCAGACCCACATACATCTTAGAGTCCATACTAAAACCAAAACTTTGTTGGTATAAAAAGTTGATATACGGTTCCAGCCGCATCGCCTGCTCAGCACCATAACGGTTCTGCTCCGTATAAATATACTCCACACGTTCATCACCACTGCTATAGTACTGCTCATCTCCCGGGACTATCGCCATTCCTGCCTGTAAAAATGTAGCGAACAGTAATGCTAAGAGTACGATAGATCGTTTCATATGATGTGGCCTGAGAGGTTAAGTTGTAATGTAATGATTATAACTTGTGGGAGATTAAGAGCACACCGAAAAAATATAAGTTACTTAATCCACCCTACATATGCTTTCGCACTCAGATAACTATAGTCTATAAACCTAATTTTGTCTCGAACGTATTAAAAAGTTTACATTTCATCTCAAACTCCTAACAGGACAAAATATCCTTTTTCCTACAAATACGCAAAATACCGGACACTTTGTCCAAATAACGGCATTTTCCAGGCTAAAAGGACATGAGCCATTTTAATAAGAGTAGTTGTTTTTATACTATCAGAAGATATTTCTGTAATATTGCAATATTATGTTTATTATAGATATATTTTGTAGATACAAATAATTGATAGTTTAAGGCTATAGTGTATAAAATGTCCGATATTAAAGAGTTGTACGTTTCCGCGCAACGGAAACGTACAACGGCCGGGCTGAGCACTGAACGTGCCACCAACCAATTGTCGCTCTCCGCTACGCTACGAACAACAATTGGCAGGAGTCACACGCCAAGCCATACTCCAGAAACCAGCAAGCTGTTTTATGAAGTCTGACTTATCGGTGCTCAGCCCGGCCGTTATCATTACATTATAGTGATGTATGCTACATAAATTTTAAATCAAGGGTGGTAAAT
>JALWKG010000064.1 GCA_027081565.1 Helicobacteraceae bacterium | reverse complement strand
CTGTGATGCGGCTAAAGAGACCTGTCCGATGTTCCCCAAGGCAGTCAAGACCATCCATGTCGGTTTTGAAGACCCAAGCGGAAAAGCGGTAGAAGAGTATGCCAAGACATATGATCTTATCGAAAAAGAGCTGCTGCCAATCATCCAAAAAGAGTTATGTAGTTAAACACACCCTTAGTATAATCGAGGCCTTTAAAGCTCGATATACTCCTCTTCTTCAATAATATGCGCTTCTTTGTCGAGGTGTTCTTTAATAGCAGTCTGGAAAATACACTGCTTGTCCTCTTCTCCATGGATTAAATAGACCTTTTTAAGATCTTCAAAAGCCGACATCCACTCCAGTAACTCAGTTTGATCGGCGTGCGCTGAAAATCCGTTAATAGTATGGATCGCAGCATTAACACTGATCTTCTCATGATAGAGTTCTATGGAGCTTGCCCCCCTCAACGATCTCACGACCCAAAGTACCTTTTGCTTGATAACCGACAAAAATAACAGCATTTCGTTTGTTCCACAAACGGTGTTTGAAATGATGCAAAATACGGCCCCCGTTCCACATACCGCTTCCAGGGATGATGATGGCCCGTTCAGTAACCTCGTTGATCTTTTTTGAAGCTCTTGGTGTTGTTGTGAACTCTAAGCGTTCAAAATCAAAAATAGTACCATCTTCTGCTTCAAACATCTGACAAGTTTTACTTAAAAGATCAACATGCTTGTTATAGACACGGGTTGCACGTATAGCCATAGGGCTGTCTAGAAAGATCCTGCATGACGGTAATGTCCCCTCAAGGTACATTGTTTTTAAAAGACACAAGATCTCCTGTGTCCGCTCAATAGCGAATGAGGGGATCATTACATTCGCATTGTTGTTCAAGGTGTCGACAATGATCTTTTTAAACTCAGTAATAGAACTCTGAATGTCCCTATGATTGCGATCTCCATAAGTCGATTCTATATAAAGTGCATCTGCTTTTTTTGCATGCTCAGGCGCAGGCAGTACAAAGTCGTTTTTATTGCCGAGATCACCGCTGAACACAATACGTTTTTCAACCCCCTCCTCTATGAAATCGATCTCTATAAATACCGACCCCAGGATATGCCCTGCATTACGGAAGGTAACTTTAATATTTTTGTCTAATGTGATCGTCTTGTCATATTGAACAAACTTTTTCTTAAGCGTTAGCAGGGATTCAACATTCATCGGTGTATAAAGGGGTTGCTTTACCTTATGCTCTTCACTACGCCGCTGTGCCTTTTTAAAATGCAGATGATAGCTCTCTTCCATAAGGTGGGCACTGTCTAGCATAACAATACGCGCAAGGTCTAGTGTCGCTTTGGTCACGATGATCTGACCGCGGAAACCGTACTTGAAAAGCAGGGGTGCCCGGCCAACATGGTCAAGATGGGCATGGGTAAAGAGCAGATAGTCTACTTCTTTGGGGTCGAACTCGAGAGGCTGTGCGTTCTTCTCTTCATGTTCTCCCTGAAACATCCCAAAATCGATCAGTAACTTGGTACCATTTTCAAGACTTAGAAGGTGTGCAGAACCAGTGACAACTTGAGCAGCTCCATATGAAGTCACAGTAGCCATCTAAACCCCTCTCTTTTGACAACGCAATATTTCAATATTTTTGATCTTCTCTAATCTCTCCGTAATGTCATTAAAAACAGCCATAGAGTCATCATAATCTTTTTGCAACTTCTCTTTTTGTTCTTTGATCTGTTCAAGTTGATGGTCTACATCATCCAGGGGAATGGCACATGACTTCGCCATCAATTCCTCTTTATCCAACACCCACTCTGTAATCTTTTTTACAAAATCTTTCATAAGAAACATCCTTGAAGTAAATATACTAAAGTCATTTTTCTCTCTTCAGTGCGATACTTAAAAACATTATACTCCTACTTTTGACAATGCTTATAAAATCACTTCTTGTTATAAAAATTACTACTCTACCACTTTTTTTAGCTGCGATCATCTGCTCCCTATCCTCTTAAAATCCATTTCTTTTAAGAGGTACTACAGACAAGATCTCTATAGGGACCACTCCTTTTCAGAGTGGTTGTCTTCTATAGTAGTAGTTTTAAACCCTTTTGTCACAACTGTCTGAACATTGAGTCTCAAATAATCAGTTACAAATTTACTAAAAATGTTATTATTTTTCAGTGCAGTCATGCTCTAAGCCCTCTATAGCATACTAATACAGCTATCTGTTAGTCATATGCTTGTATACTAAAAAACATTTTCAAACCATAATTACAGGTTATCAAGGTTATTTCATGCAAAAACACTCTTACACTTCTGCTCGTGGCGCGTTCTCTCTTATGGAACTTATGATCGTTATTATCATCCTCGGTCTTTTGGCATCACTCGTACTCCCAAACCTTATGGGCAAAGGGGAAGAGGCCAAACGTAAACTGGTCTGTGTTCAGATGAAAGGTGTGGCAGAGACACTAAAGATGTTCAAACTCGACAATGGTGTCTATCCAAGTACAGAAGAGGGGCTTCAAGCGCTCATCACCAATCCAAGCGAAGAGGACTATCCTTCTTATGCACCAAGCGCTTACCTCGAAGGTAAAAACATCCCTAAAGACTCTTGGAAAAAAGAGTTTATCTATATCAATAAGGGCAATGATTTTGACCTTATCTCTTTAGGTGCAGACCGTAAAGAGGGTGGTGAAGATGACGCGAGTGACATCCGTTTTAGTGAGTGCAAGTTCTAACTGTTAAGTGATGGTTAAAAAGGCGTTTACTCTTATAGAACTCCTGATCGTTGTAGTGATCATAGGGGTTGTTTATGGACTGGTGATAAGTTCTATGAAAAAGATCAACGACAAAGAGGCCCATCTTGGCTTTGAGTCCCTCCCAGCGTATTTAGAGAGTATGCACCAGCAGAACCATGTCGCGTTCACCTGCATCGACAACTGTCGCAGCTGTGCGATCTATGTTGACAGAGAGAAGCTCAAAGATCTTGACCCGTTTATGAAAGATGAACGTGAACTCCGTTTTTGGCGTTTTGATGTCAACCTTGGTATGCAAGAGCTTTTACTTACGCCCATCTTCGATGAAGATGAACGCGAGTTTGATGTCTGTTTTAACTATGAGATTTTTGCTGATGGCAGCTCCACAGAGATGAGTGTAGAGACAAAAGATGCCACCTATGTCTATCATGGTTTACTACACAAAGTAGACCGCTATATTTCACTCCAGGCTGCCCAAGAGGCACAACAAGAAGTTCTAGAAAAGGTACTCCAATGATTTTTGCCTATAAAGGTATCAATGCTGATGGTAAAAAAGTCAACAGCAAGATCGAGGCGACCTCTCTCTCAGAAGCCAAAAGCAAACTCAAAGCCCAGAGTATTATCTATACGATACTTACAGAGGAAAAGCCCTCTGTATTAAGCGGTATCAACTTCAGTCGTCGCTACCGCATCACACCTAATGAACTCTCTCAACTCAGTCGTGAACTCTCCATGTATATTCGCTCCGGTATCAGTATTGTCGGGGCACTCAAGATCATTCAGAGTCAGTACATGCACAAAAAGAAGATCTATCTCTTTTTAAAGACGGTGAGCACCTATCTTGATGAGGGTAAAAACTTCTACGCCGCCCTGGATGAGCAGAAGATTGTCATACTTCCTGAGTTCTATACCCAATCCATCCGTGTCAGTGAGTCAAGTGGTATCTTAGATGAAGTTCTTTTAGAACTGTCACGTTTTCTAAAAGAGCAAGACCGCATTGTCAAAGAGATAAAATCTGCTTTTATGTACCCTACTTTCATGATCTTGATCTCACTCTTTATGGTTGGTTTTATGCTCGCCTTTGTGGTACCACAGATCACTGGTATTTTTGAGGGTATGGGGCAAGAACTTCCTGGTGCTACCCAGTTTGTTATTGGACTTGGTGACTTTTTTAATGACAACTTTGCCCTGATAGGAGTACTTATTGTACTGATCGTAGCAGCACATAATGTGATGATGAACTACAGCAGTGCTTATAAATACTCCGTACACAGTCTCGTCTTACGACTGCCGCTTTTTGGAGAGGTCACTCTTAAAAGTGAGCTGGGACGTTTTGCCTATGTGGGGTCGCTTTTGGTGCGTTCAGGGGTCCCTTTTGTTCAGACCATTAACCTCGCAGCCAACATCTTGAACAACAGCGTACTTAAGGGAGTCTTTTTAGAGGCTTCTAAAAAGGTCGTAGAAGGTAAACGTCTCTCTGCCGCACTCAATGAGTCAAGCTACAAACTCGACCAATCCTTCCTGCAAGCCATCGCAGTAGGAGAAGAGACCTCTCAGATAGAACCAGTGCTGATCAATATCTCTGAACTCTATTTTGAGGACAACCGTGACAAGATCGGTATCATCTTAAACCTCCTGGAGCCGATGTTAATGCTCTTTGTCGGTGGTACCATCGGCTTTATTGTGGCGGCCATGTTATTGCCTATCTTCTCTATGAGTATTACATAGATGCTCTTCTTGCAGCGTAGAGGAGTTGCCCTTCTTATTACCCTCTTTTTTATTATTGCTATTACGGCAGCCGTGGGTATCAGTCTAACTAACCTTAAAAAGAGTGGTGATGCCCTGCATGAAGCCCGTTTTTTACTCCAGAGTGGTGCTGTACTCGAAGATGTCATCACTCTTATGAAACAGGCTGATAAACTCGGTGCAGTTGCAGATGCCGACTCACTGAGTATCTTTTTACTTACTGCAGGCTTTATCCCACTAGAATTAAAAGAACTTTTAGTTAAAATAGAGGTTACAAGTGCCATGGGACATCTCAATATCAATGCATTGAGTCAATCCAAGGTTTTGCAAGAGGCACTCATTGAGTATCTCGCCCGTTTTAACGTCCAAGATGCCTACTATCTCAGTGATCTTTTGATAGACAGTATGGATGGTTACAAAAACAGTTACAAGACCAACCTTTTTGACGAAGAGCCTGAGCTTTATCGTGAACGCATCGTCTCTCGAAGACATCTTGATAAGATCTTGGACTTTTACACTAAAGAGCGTCACGATGGGGCCGTCAACCTCGTGCCGTGGGATGATTTGATCCGTTATGATGAAAACAACATCACTACGGTAGATGCCAACTACATCACACCTGCACTCTGGCAGTTCTATCTGCCGGGTATAGAAGAGGAACGTGCACTGAACATGGCCGCCGGTGACGTGACCTATCACACTATTGATGACCTGGGTCTATCGCCAGATGAGAAGATACATCTCTCAAAACATACCATAGGCTATTTTAAGCCTACGGTTCATGTCGACATAGAAGTCAGAGAGAACAACGCAACGTCACATATTGCATTTGATTATGATTTAAGTACAAAAAAGGGTAAGCATTTTGAATTTGGGATTTAACACCAAGGCGAGAGCCATTTTTGTTGACACAGACTCCCCTGTCACCCTTCTCGAGGGCAAAGTCAACATTATACTCTCACCTTCGCTCTACTGGGTCAAAAGGGTCTCCCTGCCGGTAAAGTACCTTCGTGATGTCAAACCACTTATCCCCTCACTCTTTGAAGAGCAGTTACCTGAGGGAAAATACAGCTACAGTGCCTACAAAGATGGAGATGACTTTTTGATCTTTGCCTACAATGACAAAGAGATCTTAGACCTTATTGCTTCTAAAGAGATCAGTTCCGCAAACATCAACAACATCTACTTGGCCCAAAGTGAGTTTAAAGATCTTGAAGCACCTGTACGTATCAGTGACAACAGTATTTTAAGTGTTCAAGAAGGTGTTGTTGTTAAGCTTCCGGCACTTTTAGCACCCGAAGCACCTCTGCTCGATCTGAGCAAGCATCACTTCTCCAAACAGACCGTGCATCTCACCCGCTTTAACCAGATAGCAGACAAACGTTCCCAAATAGTTTTTGCCTCTATTTTAGGATTTCTTATTGTCATGTTTGCAACAGAGTGGTTGATCACATCTTCCAAAGTGACAAACATCATAGAGAAACAGTCCGCTGTATTTAGTGAACACCATCTCCAAAGTACCTCTTTTCAAAATGAAGCCATACAAGCCAAACTCAATGCTGTTTTTGAACGTCAAACACGGATAAGAGATATCTTTAACCTTGCCCTTACCATCAAACTCAAAGATGATGAGCAGATGCAGCAGATCGTGTTAGAGAAAAACAAGATCGTCATCGCTATTAAAACCCCAAGTGAAGCCAGGGGTCAAAAGAGTCTCTCCAAACTCAAAAAACGTTTTAAACGGACTACCGCACGTTTTGACAACGGTACTTATATTATGGAGATCACTTTATGAAAATCAACCCACTCTATATAGGTCTTCTTCTTGTTATGGCCCTTGTCTTTGTCATCTACCAGCTCGACAAAAGCAAAAGCCAGCTTCGTACAAGCAAGGTCGCCCTGCAAAAAGTCGAAGCGATGGCAGAAGAGATCGATGCACTCAAACGTACCTGGGACGTTCCGAAAAGTACCTCTAAAGCGATCGAAAGACTTATAAAGTCACCTCAATTAAGATCTGCCAATATTCAGAGAACTAAAAAACGGGGCAAAATCGTCTTAAGCAGTAAAAAAGCGAATCTCAAAGCAACCAACTACTTTTTTGTCAAGCTCTTTAATGGGGCATATATATTAGAGAAATTCGAGGTCAAGCGTCTGGATCAAGAGTCTGTGAGCTTTAATGTGGAGATCAAAGTATGAAAAAAATAGCCCTCTTTTTTCTCTATGTTACCCTCTTTTTTATGGCACTTCTCTTTTTCACCCCCAAAGAGAACTTCTACTATTATGCAGAAGAACAGCTTAAACCACTGGGTGTAGTGGTCGGATATGAAGAGGTACGAGATCGTGGTTTCTCCTTAGAGATACAACATGCCAAACTTTTTGTCAAAAAGATCAAAGCCGCCAATATAGAGTCTCTAGTACTCAAACCCTACTTTCTCTACAACAGCCTGCATGTTGAAAAGATCATACTTGACAAGACCTTTGAGCA
>JALWKG010000063.1 GCA_027081565.1 Helicobacteraceae bacterium | reverse complement strand
GTTACAAGAGATCGCAGATGTAGCACAGGCCAAAGGGATTGAGATACAAGATGAGGTTGAAAAAGCACTGAAAACAGCATCGTCCCTTCCTGAAGATGCTTCAAGCTCTATGCATCTGGATTTTAAAAATGGGGTGCAAACAGAGTTAGAGACACTTTGTGGATATATTGTAAAAGAGGGTAAAAAAGTGCATCTGCCAACACCAATGATGGCAAAGATCTATGGTGTGTTGAAAAATACAATACAACAAAAGTATAGCCCTTAAAATATCTTGGTAGATTTTAGACATTTGAAAACAATAGTCTCGCCAAAGCCAACTCTGTGCATAATACGACAAAAACGAGGATAAATTATGGCAAAAATGGAAAAAGCACTTTTGGGTGGGGGATGTTTCTGGTGTATAGAGGCAGTGTATAACCGTGTGAAAGGTGTCGAGTCTGCGATCAGTGGTTATGCAGGTGGGAAGAATCCTAACCCTACCTATAGAGATATTTGTACAGGTACAACAGGGCATGCAGAGGTGGTTGAGATCACTTATGATGCAGAGGTGATCTCTTTTAGCGAACTGCTTGATATCTTTTGGGAGATCCATGATCCTACTACGCTGAACGCTCAAGGTGCAGACAGAGGGACACAGTACCGTTCGGTGATCTTTTATGAAAATGAAGAACAGAAAAAAGAGGCGATGGCTTCAGCCCAAGCTCTTCAAAAAGAGTTAAGAGATCCTATTGTAACTGAACTCTCTCCTGCTCCAGAATTTTTTGAGGCAGAAACCTATCATCAGGAATATTATGTGAATAACTCTACTCAGGGGTATTGTCAGGCCGTTGTTGCTCCTAAGATCCAGAAATTTATGATGAAGTTTAGTGATACCTTAGGACGCTAGATGACATTTAGCGCTACTTCTTACGACCATCTTTCTGAGCTTATTTTTGTAGGTGATCCTATGTGCTCATGGTGTTATGGTTTTAATCCCGAACTACAAAAGCTTCGAGAAACGCTTAAAGAGATCCCTTTTAGCATGATCATGGGTGGACTGCGTGATGGAGAGATCTTTGATGCGCAAAAGTTGAAAAATCATTTAGGGTACTGGGAAGCGGTGCATCGAACGACCGGCCTGCCATTTGATGCGACGGCACTCTCTGAAGAGGGGTTTAACTACACCACGGAACCTGCCTGTAGAGCTGTGGTTACTGCAAAACAGTTAGATATTATGCAGGCTTATGCATTATATAGCGCACTGCAACAGGCTTTTTATGCAGAGGGTAGAGACATCACACAAACAGAAGTCATTTTAGAGATAGCAAACACTGTAGGTTTTGACAGTGCTGTATTTCAACGTCTCTTTACAAGTGATGCGGCTTATAAAGCAACATTGGCTGAGAAGTTAAAGGCAAAGACTTATGGTGTGAGCTCTTTTCCGACACTGATCATCATAGACAAGCAGGGACATATGAGTCAAATTCGTGGTTATAAAAGCTATGAAGCACTTATCCCATTTTTAAAGAAACAGCCATGATCAGTGGATTTTTAGGAACACGAGCACCTCTTTTTATGGATGTGGTCACACTCTATTTTGCAGCACTTCCCTTTTTAGTGGCCTTTTCGGTCTATCTCGCCGTTAAGGGAAAATACCAGAAACATTTTAAGTCTCAGATGGCTGTTTTTATTTTGACCTTATTAATGGTGGTTGTTTTCGAGATCGGTGTGCGGGTAGATGGTGGGTTTAATGTCTATATGCAAGAGAGCAGTATCCCTTATATGGGAGCAGTTGTCTACTTGATGGTACATATCCTGTTTGCATTGATGACGATGGTGGCTTGGGGAATTACGATCTATAGCTCATATAAAGCGTACCGAGAAGAGGGCATGGGTTCTTCTTATTTTAAACTTCATAAAAAAAGAGCACGATGGGTCTTTTTAGCTATTGTGATCAACTCTATTATGGGAACTTTGATGTACCCCATCCTTTTTGTCTGGTAAAAAGGGCTTTTCCAAACTAGAGTGAGATAAATTTGTGTAAAATAACGCATAATAAATATAGAGAGCATTCATGTTAAGTATAAAATCATTTTTAATATTACTGCAAGAGTCGTTTAGAGATCTTTTGCCTATAGTCTTGGTCATTCTCTTTTTTCAGTTGGCTATCATACAGACGATTCCTGAAGGGTGGTTGGCGACCTCTATTGGTTTGACTATTGTTGGTGTGGGTCTGGCGGTATTTTTACTTGGACTTGAAGTTGCTATTTTCCCTGTGGGAGAGAGCCTTGCTAGTGATTTTGCCAAAAAAGGGTCCACATTTTGGATCCTTGTCTTCGCCTTTTTAATCGGTTTTGGTACAACGATAGCGGAACCGGCACTCTATGTCATCGCGCAGAAGGCGGCTGCTATCAGTAGTGGACGTATTGATGCAAATGTCTTGCGTGGGGTGGTTGCTTTTTCGGTAGGTTTTGCGATCGTTCTGGGGGCTTGGCGGATTATCAAGGGCCATCCTATACAGTATTACATCATCGCGGGATACATCCTTGTGGTGGCAACAACTGCCTTTGCACCTCATGAGATCGTGGGTCTTGCCTATGACTTGGGTGGGGTAACAACATCAACTGTGACGGTACCTCTCGTCGCAGCTTTAGGTATTGGTCTTGCAAGTACCATTAAAGGACGTAACCCGGTCTTGGATGGTTTTGGTCTGATCGCTTTTGCCTCATTGACCCCGATGATCTTTGTTCAAGTCTATGGTATTGTTGTTTATGAACTGATCGATGTATCTACAGCAGTTGTACCTGTGATTGCTATGCCGGAAGAGAAAGCGGTTTTTGATCACTCTCTGTACGGTCTGTTTATGGGCTTGATCGGGGTTGTGAAAGATGTCGTTCCTATTTTAGGGATTATTGCCTTTTTTCAATATGCTGTTTTAAAAAAACCAATAGAAAACCTTAAAAATGTCATGATAGGTTTTGGCCTGGTGATTATTGGTCTTTATGCCTTTATTGTTGGTTTGGAGATGGGTCTTTTCTCTTTAGGTGAGACTATGGCCTACCAGTTGACCCGTGGCGACAACCATTTTATTATTTATGCCTTTGGTTTTGCTATTGGTTTTGCGACAACGATGGCTGAACCATCTTTGACGGCTATTGCCAAAAAAGCAAAAGAGATCAGTGATGGTAAGATCAACGACTTTGCATTGCGTATATTTGTCGCCTTTGGTGTGGCTTTTGGTATCGCGCTGGGTTCATTTAGAATTGTAGATGGTGGACAGATCGTCTATTATATTATTGCGGGATATTTGGCGGTTATTGTACTGACGGTAATCGCACCTAAGTACATCATCGGTATCGCTTATGACAGTGGTGGGGTGACAACTTCTACTATTACGGTACCGCTTGTGGCAGCATTGGGACTTGGTCTGGCAACGAACATAGAGGGCCGTGATCCGCTTGTAGATGGTTTTGGTCTGATTGCTTTTGCGTCGCTCTTTCCCATGATAACGGTGATGCTTTATGGTGTTATCTCTGACAAACTTGGACTTAAGGGTGAGCACGAAAAAGAAGAAGAGCACATCTTTGAACTGCGTCAGGCACTCGAAGATGCTAACGACATGGGACTTGCTACTGTTAACATCGATGGTTTAGGACATAGACACTCAACGGCACTCAGCTTTTCAGCGGTCTACATCATCATCCCTAAAGAGAAACGTGAACAGGCACTGAAAGTGGCACACAAGGCAGGTGCCTCTGGTGTTACTGTGACTAAAGCACATGGTATGGGACTTGACAATGAAGATAACTTCTATAACCGTCTGGAACAAGAGACTACTGATGTGAAACTGATGTTCTTAATGCCAACAAAAATGGTAGATCATGTGATCCGTGAAGCGATGACAGAGTTAGATATAGTAGGTGAAGGACATGGTATTATTTATGCGTATCCATTGTCACATTTAAAAGGTATCTCTGTGAAACGAGAACATTTATAAAAAGAAGAGAGAGTTAGAGAGACTCCATCTCGAGAGAGACAGAGTAGAAAGTTTTACTTTTCAGTACCGCATTTACCATTGTTTTCTGCACCACATTTCTTAGCACCACTACTTTTTTCAGCACCACACTTACTCTCTTTTTTCTCACCACCGCATTTAGATGACTTTTCGCCACCACACTTGGATGCTGCAGGCTTCTCAGCTGCTTCATTTGATTTGTCAGCACAACCGACAAAAGTTACGACGCCCAGGGTTAGTAGGGCTCCAAAGATGATTTTTTTCATAATATCACTCCATTTTTGATATAAGTCACAGTATAGTCAAAACATCTTCATTCTTGTGTGATAAACATCACAAACAGTTGTTAAATGTGATTAAAATACCCTAAAGTCGTTTCTGCTTGACAAGGGAGAGGACCATAGCTAAAGAGTAGCCATCATTTTCATAACCATCTTCAACACATGACTCACATTTATCCCCCACATCACAAGGTCCACACTTAAGTAATTGATCCATGTTTTCTATATGATGTTCTTTGATGCTCTCTGCTATCTCTAACATAGATTTTGAGTTACAGACACATATTTCACGCTCTTTATCAAACATATTTGCTCCATTAAAACTTTTGTATATTTTAACCTATTTTGTAAAAACAGTGATAAACCTCTCTTAATTCCATGAACTGATGGGCTTTTAGAATTCTGTAATGATTTTGAAATCTATATTAGCGATACTAGAACTAAATGTAATCAGATACTATTTTGCCAAAATTTTATGAGAAAGGTTATGTAATGGTTGTTATTGATTTGATCGCTATCTTCTACGTCGCTGCAGGTGCAGTTGCAGGTTCTATGTTCGTTTTCCACAACACTGGTGCACGTCAGCACTAAGAGAGGCCTCTCCTCTATACAAAAGCGCACTTGCGCTTCTTATTTTTCCTTGTGTGACTTTTGATTGATATTTCCCTGCTAGAATATAGACTATACTCCTTTTTATGAAGAGTAATTAAAATTACTAAGGGAACAGATATGTCTGATAAAATGTACGAATTGGCTATTATTGGCGCGGGTCCAGCAGGTATCGCTGCAGCAGTTGAGTGTTATCTGTTGGGTATGCGTGATATTATCTTGATAGAAAAAGATGAAAATCATAATGCAACCATTCGAAAGTTTTATAAAGACAACAAGCGTGTTGATAAAGATTGGAAAGGTCAAAAAGTGGACCTTGATGGCAATATCTATTTTATTGACGGCACCAAAGAGAGTACCTTGGACTTTTTTGACGAGGTGATCGCCAAACATTCAGTAGAGCTCAAGACCCATACTGAAGTGCAGAAGATCCAAAAAAATGATGACCATTTTGAAGTGATGATCACGGGAGGTTCTATTAAGGCCAAGCATGCGGTTGTGACCATAGGCCGTATGGGTAAGCCCAACAAACCTGACTATAAGATCCCCTCTAGTATTAAAAAGCGGGTTGCTTATACTTTAGAGAGTTGTTCACTTGATGAGAAGGTGATGGTTGTAGGTGGTGGTGACTCTGCTATAGAATATGCGGTAGACCTTGCTCATAAAAATGATGTCACCATCTGTTACCGACGTGAAAACTTTAGACGGGCCAATCCGACCAACCAAAAAGATATCGCAGAGGCTTTAGAGAGAGAGGACGTTTGTGCTATTTTAGGTGTAAATATCACCGCTTTGGAAGAAGACAATGGCAAGGTGAAAGTTGTTTTAGATGAGGGTGAAGCTGAGACTTATGACCGTGTGATCTATGCTATCGGCGGTACAACACCGAGTGCCTTTTTAGGCAGTTCAGGGATAGAGATAGAAGATGGAAAACCGGTTCATGATGAGAACTATATGAGTAATGTCGAAGGGCTTTACGTGGCTGGGGATATTACTCAAGAGAGTGGGGGTTCGATAGCACTGGGCCTAAATCATGGTTATGCCATAGCAAACCACATTTTAAAAGTTTAGCTTCGGCATATCTTGCGTCCAACTCAGACACTCCACGTACACTAGTACGCTATCGGTCTGAGTTAAACACAATCTACACCAAATCTAAACTTTTAGTACCTCTTGAACTTTACGACATCGCTTCGCTTGTCGTTTGCTTTTTGCTCTTAACTCTAATAATTATCATACAACCAAGAGACAATTTCTTCTAGTGCTTCCGGTGGTACTTTTCCCTTTTGTGAGGGCATAGTGCCGAATTGTACATAGCAGTTGACATGGCAGATGCCTTTGTCGATGCTTGGGGCGAGTACATAGTCTTTCATATAGGCTGTGACGACTGCTTTTTGTACATCTTCATCATCTATTTTTACCTCAATAAACTTTTTTATCCGCTCAATGACGACACTGATAGGAGGTGCTTGGATGTGCTGTTTTTGGGCCTTCATCTGCTCAAAGGTAATGTGCTGTTTAAAGTGACAACTACTGCAATAGGTGTCAAAGAGCACTTCTGTTGCATGCAGTGATAAAGAGATAAAAATAAATAATAGTGTTTTCATGTCAAAATAATAGCAGGTAATGCCTAAACATAACTAAGAGTAATAATATGGAGAGAAAAAATGTCTGTTTATAAAGCTTCTAAAGATTTGTTGACATTTTCCGGTAAGGGTTCTTTGTGAATGAGTTTGATCAGTAAGGTGACAACAATGACCTGGAAGAGAGCAGCAAGGATAAAGGCAAAGTAGTGGAGTTTATCGATACTGTTACTATGGTAAGCGATGGTTGCTACGGCGATAAGCAAGGTTAGTGGCATGGAGTGACTAAGTCCCATAAGAATGGTGCCACGGTATCCTAAAATATTTTTAAAGATCAAGGCACTGGCTACACGCATCACGATCATCGCGATCGTGATCATCAGTGCTGTTGTGACCAATCCATCCATAAAGAGGGCATCTAGATTAAAAGTTGTTCCGATGTTGATAAAAAATACAGGGATTAAAAACCCAAAACCGTAACTGGCCAAACGGTGAGGCAGATCATGTTTATGG
>JALWKG010000062.1 GCA_027081565.1 Helicobacteraceae bacterium | reverse complement strand
GCTGCAGAGAAATCCCAAGCAGACACTGCGGCACAAGCAGTACTCATAGAGACCAAACGTTTGGAAAAAAAGTACAACTACTACGATCCTGTCTCTCTACTAAGCCAGATCAACAGACGAGAAACAGTAGAGCTTGATGCCGAGACCAAAAATATTTTACAACGTGCCAAGCAGTATTACACACTGACAAACAGACACTTTGACATCACCATCGCCACCTTAAAACCACTTTACAACAGTGAAAACAACATCCAAACACTTCAGAGAAAAAGAGAACAGCTTTTAGCTTATACAGGATGTGAGCACTTCAACATCAAACGCAACAAGATCCTCTTTGACAACCCTCACACTCAGATCGATCTCGGTGGTTTTGTCAAGGAGTATGCAGTGGACAGAGCTGTACAACTACTCAAGAAAAAAAAGATCACCTCAGCTCTTGTCAACTACGGTGGCGACATCTATGCTCTTGGAAAAAAACCCGATGGTACAAGGTTCACCGTAGGTATCAAAGACCCCAAAGAGCCAACCCGCTACGCCCAGGAGGTCGCACTTGAAGATGATGCATTGACCACCTCTGCCTCCTACGAACGCAACTACACCATTGACTCACAGACCTTTTCACATATCATCTCTAAAACTACTCCAGCCTCACTCTCTCGCTCTGTCAGTGTCATCTCTTCCAACTGTGTAGAAAGCGGTATTTTTTCAACGGCACTGATGATAGACAAAACAATACCCACCAAAAACAAGACACTTTTTTTATAAAAGAGTGTATCTTCATTAAATCTTCATTTTACTCCTATAGTATTGATAATCATATATCAGACAGTTCCACCTAAAGGAGCTATCTAAAAGGAGATCTTATGAAAGCATATTTATACAGCAGTATCTTACTACTCCTGCTCAGCGGTTGTGACTTCACTACTTCAGCAAGTGACAACAACCAAAACGACCCTTCTACCATCAACGAGAGTGAGTCGTCCGAGACAGAAGGAGAGGCTGATAATGACAGTGATAACGTAACAACTAGTAACGGAACTACTATCCCATCAGGCGGGTCTGCTTACACTCTCTTGGCCTGGAATGACCTGGGAATGCACTGTTTTGACGGCAGTGATTTTTCTGTTTTTTCTATTTTACCTCCATACAATAACCTCAATGCCCACCTTATTAGGAAGGTAGGTACCGAAGACAAACACATTACCTCTGGTGTCACATTAACCTATCAAGCACTCGACTACAATGGCCATATCAACACCACAAGTGTTACTAAAACAAACTTTTGGGACTACCTCCCTACACTCTTTCCTAACAGTAGCAGTGTTCCAGATGTGGGACTAACAGGTAATAAAACACCTTCAACCCAGCCAGAGCCTATGAAATATAACGCCACACACAACTGGTTTGAAGCCGATGGCATTCCTATCATCAATCGTGATGACAACAACCTCTCTAACTACTACCCTATGGTTCGTGTTATCGCTAAAGATACAGCAGGAAGCACCTTGGCCACGGCAGATGTTGTCTTGCCGGTCAGTGATGAAATGGACTGTGCCAAATGTCATGCCAGTACCGTTACTTCCAGTGATGCCAAACCGATCGCAGGATGGGAAAATGATCCCAATACACTCAAAGATTACAAATACAACATCCTAAGACTTCATGATGAAAAACATCCTATCAGCACAGCAGACCTTACTACACTACAGACCAAAGGTTATACCTATGGTACCAGTCTCTATGCTACTGCCAAATCCGGGACACCGATACTCTGCGCATCTTGTCACAGTTCTAATGCTCTAGCCACAAATAATGTAGGGAATGCCCAATCTCTAACCACCTCACTACACCTCAAACATGCAAGTGTTATAGACCCTGCCAGCGGTATGGCACTCAACGATACGGCCAATCGTTCATCATGTTATAGCTGCCATCCAGGGGCCCTTACTGAATGTCTACGTGGTGCGATGGGTGATGCCAAAGATGCCAATGGTCAACAAAGTATGCAGTGTCAAAGCTGTCACGGGAGTATGAATGATGTTGGTAACACCAACCGTACAGGATGGATGGATGAACCCAACTGTCAAGCCTGTCACCAAAATGCTCAACGCTACACCTCTGCTCTTTTTAATGGATCCCTAAGAGCCACACTCGACAACCGTTTTGCTACCAATCCCAATACACCGGCAGCTGGAGTCAGTCTCTATCGTTACAGTACAGGGCATGGTAATTTGCAATGTTCATCTTGTCACGGATCGACCCATGCTATATTTCCAACCAGCCATGCACAAGATAATGTCTTAAGTAATGCTATTCAAGGACACAGTGGCACTATTGCTGAGTGTACTTCTTGTCACACTACTGTACCCAACACCTCAACAGGCGGTCCACATGGATTGCACTCTGTTGGTCAAGGTTGGGTAAAAGATCACCAAGATGTAGCTGAAAGAGACGCTACCCAATGTAAGGCTTGTCACGGTAGCAACTATAGAGGATCAGTCCTTTCCCAAACATTCACTACCCGCACCTTTAACGTAGAAAGTCGTACCAAAACCTACCAAAAAGGAGATGCTGTCAGCTGTTACGACTGTCATAACGGACCAAGTGGAGATTAATAGCATTGACTACTTGCATACGCTTAAGCGTAGAGTGCCTAGCAAATATGGTACTATGCACATGAAGGATTTTATGTGCGTCGTCTGACTCTTCTTTTACTCTTTTATCTTGGCCTACATGCTGATGATGGCTACACCCTTGGAGAAGGGATGCAGGTAGGACCGCTGCCTCTTTATGTTGGAAGCTACTTCTCCATAGAGTACTCCAAAGGTCAAGAACTTCAACATTTTAGTGTAGACGATATCGCACTGTTAAGTTATGGAAGCTACAACCGATTCTCTTATCTTCTTGAACTAGAGTTCACAGAGTTTTATGTAAAATCTAACGATCAAAATATCACAAAGACTACACAAGACCACACCCTCCATCTTGAACGGGTCTATGTTGACTATAACCTCAATGAAAACTACAGTTTGCGTCTGGGGAAGTACAATTCACCCATCGGATTTTGGAACCTTCTGCCTATCAACGTACTGCGAGAGACCACCTCTAATCCAGTAAGCACAGAGATCCTCTTTCCTCGATTTACCACCGGTATCGATGCCTCTTACAGTAGTTTCGATACCAGTCTCTTTAAAGTCGACCTTTTACTACAGCACAATGATGGCCTTGATGAAAGCTATAACAACTATAATGTAGATCAGCATTATGCACTTGGTCTCGGTTATGAACAGGAGAATCTCAGCCTGAAGATCAATGGCGGTTACTTTCATCTTGATGACACAAGCACCTTAGCAGAGCGATACTATCTACTGATCTCGGGTAAGTACGAAGAAGAGAAGTATCAATTTATGGCTGAACTTGGCTCTCAAAGATCTCAAAAGAGCTTTACAACCAAATATGCCGGATACCTTCAGGGTCTCTATCGTCTTAGCCCAAAACATATTGCTATCGCTAGAGTCGAATCTTATAATAACGAGGTCAGTGACAAGACAAACAACCTCTTAGTCATGGGGTACACCTACCGACCACTCTATCCCATCGCTTTAAAAGCTGAGTATCAACTTCACTCTCAGAGCAGAGACAACCAATTTTTATGCTCTTTTTCAATGTTGTTTTAATGAAAACCTCTCTGCGTCTGATACTATTGCTACTACTCATAACAAAGCTTTCTGCGGCACCTTTAATAGTGATTGCACATAAAGATATGCCAAGACTCTCTTCTGCTCAGATCAAAGCTATCTTTTTGAAAAAGCGCCTCTTTTTAGATGGCGTTGCGCTGGTTCCACTGAACCTCGGGGTAAAGGATCCTCTACGCCACACCTTTGATACGCAACTGTTGCATATGGGCTTTTCCAGACTTAAGTCCTATTGGAGCAGACAACACTATCTGGGACATAGACCCCCACTCAGTATGCATTCTCAAGAGAGTATTATCGCTTTTGTTCAAAAAGTCGAAGGGGCCATAGGCTATATTGATGAAGCACACCTCACCTCTGATCTGCATGTCATCTACCGTTGGGAAGGACCCTAATGTTTAAGGTATTGAAAAACTCTCTACGAACACGTCTTTTGATCAGCTTTATTGGCATCGGGCTTGTCCCTTTTCTCATCTTGCTTATCTATACCCTCTATCTTAGCGAGACCAAGATCGTTAACAAACTCATTATTGAACAACATGAGAAGACGACTGCCATCATCAAACGCATCGAGAGTCATCTGCAACACCTGCACAAAGAGCTTATATTTCTCAACTCTCTCGATCTTATGGATGATCTTATAGCAGACGATATGGACAAAAGGGTCTCAAGACTTCTAGGCAAGAAAGTAGATGATTTAAATCTTGACCTGGTATTTATGAGTGTTGATACCAACTCCAAGATCATAGCTGCTTCAGATCCACATTACCTACATAAAAGCCTTACTCTAAAAAGAGTTGCAAATACAGAAAATGGCAGCTACATCGATAAGGAGTATCTCTATATCTACACACAAATAAGGGCGTCCTTTGATCCTGAAAGATCCCTTGGTATTCTTGTCTTAAAATACAACCTAAATAATCTCGATCAGTTTTTAACCCATCAAGAGGGTGTGACCTCCTACCTTGAAGATCCCTCCAAAAACCTGCATATTGGCGATCAAAAAACCCTCCATATAGACTATGAACATTCTGAAAAAAGTTTTATAGACAGTCAACATCTGGTGGTCTATGAAAGACTCACCGACCTATTAAAGTCTTGGTATATTGTTTATGCTGTTGACAAGTCTATTGCACTCGAGTTTTTGTATGACTTTGTCCGTTTTATGTTCTATGTCGCCCCATTTATCTTTGCACTAATCCTCTACCTCTCTCTCAAATTTGCCAACAATATTGTCAAACCTATAGAAGAGCTCACCTCCATAACCGATGAGATTACCAACACTCAAAACTTTAGCATGCGTCTTACACCCAAGTCCCAGGATGAGATCGCTATCTTGACACGCTCTTTTAACAGTATGCTCGCTACCACCTCCTATGCCCTTGAAAAACTCGAAGAGGAGAACCGCCTAAGACTCAAACGTTTTACCCAACTCATCGAACTTTTTAACACCATTATTCAGACCAAAAACAGAGAGGAGTGTCTTGAAGTATCTGTTAAAGAACTTCAGCAACTCACAGGACAAAAACAGCTCCATTTTCAAAAAGAGAACAAGCAGGAAGAAACAGGTGCCTCTACCGCCCTTTATATTACAAATTTTGAAGAAGAGTCTAAGGTCTATTTTGGAAGGATCGCTCTGGGAACTACAGCCTTTGAAGACTACTACGAACAAGAGTTTTACAGTGCCATCGGTGTGATGATCAGTCTGCAACTTGATAGGATCAGACTCATCAAAAGAGCCCTCTCTGCATCCAAAGCAAAGTCACAATTTATCTCCAGCATGTCTCATGAACTGAGAACACCTCTCAACTCTATTATCGGTTCCTCTCAATATCTTCTTGTCTATGAACCCCTTAACAATGCCCAACAAGATGCCGTAGGTAACATCGAATCCTCAGCCCAATACTTACTCAGCATGATAAATGAGATCCTTGACATCGCGAAGATAGAAGCAGGAAAAGTAGAGGCACATAAAGAAGAGGTCGATCTTGTTGTATTACTGCAAAACAGCTGTGACATGCTCTCACCACTCGCTGATGACAAAGACCTAAGCCTTCATCTCGAGACTAAAGATTTCGACATCGACACTTATCATACTGATCCAAAAATGTTCACACAGATTATCATTAACCTGCTCTCAAATGCTATAAAATTTACATCTTCAGGTGAGATAATCCTACGCTTACATCATGATGACAAAGCGATCTACATTACCCTGATCGACAGTGGCATCGGCATAACAAAAGAGGAGATTTCAACACTCTTCCATGACTTTACACAGATAGAAAACTCTCTGCAAAACAGTCTTAAAGGAACAGGTCTCGGTCTCTCTATCAGTCAAAAGATCGCGGCAATATTGGGAGGAGATATCCGTCTCAAAAGTGAAGGGTTAGGTAAGGGAACCACTGCCATATTCACCCTTCCTCTAGAAGAGTGTTAGAGTTTTTAAAGAGCTCTTAGCATCATATATTTATTATAAAATAGTACTAAATATAGTTTTTTGCACTATTATTACTATTTTATTCAAACATTTTTATAGTAGTATCAGTTTGACTTATCTCTCTACTAAAAATTCTGTAAATTCATAATCATAAGGGTTTTCTTCATCTTTAAGATGATGTTCACTCGCCATCTTAGTAAGGTTAAGATGTTCATATTCAGGGAAGAAGGTATCACCCTCAACTTCTAGATCTATAAAAGTCAAGTAGAGTTTGTCTGCATCATTTATGAGTTGGTTGTAAAGAAAACCACCACCAATAATAAACAGTTCATCAACTTCTCCAGCCTTTTCAACGGCCTCTTCTAATGAAGCTACGATATCACAGCCTTCAACCTTATAGTCACTGTTTCGACTGATGATGATGTTGTGACGTTTGGGAAGTGGACGACCTATAGACTCATAGGTCTTTCTTCCCATAATAATAGGTTTGCCTGTTGTCACTTTTCTAAAGTGTTTCAGGTCTGCCGGAAGATGCCACGGCATGTCATTGTCTTTACCAATCACACGGTTTTTTGCCATCGCAACAATGATGGAGACAGTAGGTTTTTTCATCATCTACACTGAAAATGGATAAGCGATAGGATCATGGTGTTCATAACCAGAAACACTGAAGTCGTCCATTGTTACCCAAGTCTCAAGGTCTTCTAACGACTTGATCTCTGGGTTGATGTGGAGTTGCGGTGAAGGGAAAGGTTCGCGCTTCATCTGTACATCTCGCATCAACTCAAGTTGGTCTTCATAGATATGGGCATTGACGATCTTATGATAGGCCTTGCCTGCTTTATGACCCGTTATCTGTGCCATCAAGGCTAAAAAGACAAAAACCTGTACTTGATTAAAGTTAAGACCGAGCGGTACATCACAAGAGCGCTGATAAGAGGTAAGGTGCAAAGTGTCGCCCACTAAAGAAAAGGTATGGGTATGCATACAAGGACGCAGACATCCCATATGAAACTCACCAGGGTTGTAAAAGCTCAATATCTCACCGCGATCATCGATACCATTTTTAAGATTGTCCACGATCTTACGCAGTTGGTCCACATGTCCGCCGTCAGGCTTCTGCCACGAACGTCCCTGAACACCATAGACACGTCCCATATCGTCCTCACCTTTACGGTATGGATTGTTCAACCATGCTTCATTGAGGTTGGCATTGGCATCCCATGTCTTCGTTCCTAACTTACGAAAGTCCGCCGCATTGTCATATCCACGAATATAACCAATAAATTCGGCAATTGCTGACTTAAAATAGCTTTTGCGTGTTGTGATCAAAGGAAACTTGTTATTACCTACATCATATTCAAGGTCAGCATTAATGAGTGTCAGACAGTTTTTACCTGTACGTTCATTTTGGATCCAAGTACCCTCATCGATGATCTTGTTACAGAGGTCTAAATATTGTTTCATGTTGCTACCTTTTTGAAGAGCCTTGTCTACGAATGACGCGAATTTACACTAATAATTCTTTGTATTGTAAACAGATTTTACCAACTTATTGTTTTACATTCGCCCATATAACTCATTATAAAGATTAAGCGCATATCTATCACTCAATGAAGCGATGTAGTCTGCAATGACCCTGTGTTTATTACGTTGTTCTAACTGTTGCAGATAAAACTGCGGCAAGATTTTTTCTTCTTCCATCATGGCACTGTAAAGTCCTTTGATCGCCTGCTTTCCTGCATACATCTTACTAACGATCTGTCGGTGTTGGTAGAGTTTTTGAAACAAAATCTTTTTCAATTTTTTAATATCCGTCTCTAACTCTTTTGTAAATCCTATTGGTATCTCTACTGTGGAGTTCATGACACCTGCCAACACCCTGGAGTTATTCACCTTGCCTCTGGAATGATCTAACAGAGCATAAACTAAATAATTTATAAGGTGAGAGCTAAAGCGGTAACGGAACATCTCATCACCATCTTTTAGTGTTACCCCCTCCTCTGCCACTAAAGCCAAAACCTCTTGGATGATCTTGCTCTCTTTCAGTGTCTCAAAACTAATAAGACCTGAGTTAACACCATCATCAATGTCATGGGTCATGTAGGCGATCTCATCTGCTCTGTCGACTACCATCGCCTCTATGGAGGGGTGCGTCTCTAAGTCAAACTGGTTTTGGACCTCTTTAGAGAGAAAGGATTTTTTATAAGGGTAGGAATGCTTCAAGATACCCTCTAAAGTCGCATAAGTCAGGTTCAGTCCTAAAAAAGGTTTATAGCGCTTCTCTAACTTCGTCACCACTCTAAAGCTCTGGTAGTTATGTTCAAACCCATGACTAAAGCCATCATCTTTCAAACACTCATCCAGCGTATCTCCTCCTACATGCCCAAAAGGGGTATGTCCCATGTCATGTGAAAGGGCTATAGCCTCTGCCAAGGACTCTTCTAGTCCAAGCTGAGAAGAGATAGAACGCGCTATCTGCGAGACTTCAAGAGAGTGTGTCAGACGGGTACGAAAAAAGTCACCTTCCTGGTTTAAAAAGACCTGTGTCTTATACTCCAGCTTACGAAAAGAACCGGAGTGTATAACACGGTCTCGGTCTCGTGCATAAGGGGAACGAAAGTCGTTGTCGATGCCGTAAAATCTCTCATGGGCTTGCATTATAGTCCTTTGGGTAGTTTACTAAGTATCATCGCTTCTGCGGGATCTTTTGTGAGTATTGTATCACTTTGAAGTGTTATTTTTCCAAGCACTAATTTACCGCTACTAATAACTTTAGCGCGTAGACCACCACGCCCCTTCATCTGCCGGTAGGTCCCTTTTTCTATGACAGCATCCATCCAGGTACAGGGGTTACAGTGTGCCATACCTTCAAACACTACCTCCCCTATAGTAAACTGCTTGCCTATGAGTTCACAAAGATTGATTCCGGAGATAGTGATGTTACGTCGGTAGAGTTCTATATCTATAGATCGTTCAAAAGCTTTGTCTATCGCCTCGGCTACCTCTAACGAAAAAAAAGTGACAGGATAAAGGCTCTCTTCAAAACGATCATCTTCAATGCCCTTGCCCTCTTCAAAGTTGAGTGAAGTGTGAGCGATAGTAAGTGCATCTCCCACTTCAAACTTGGGTCTGGTAAAGTAGTTGTGTTTTGGAGAGGTAAAAAAATGGTGTAGGATTATGGGGTAGTCCAAGGACTACTTCCCGATCTCGAAATCTTTGTTGATCTCCATAGGTTTTTCTCCCGGAGGATAGGTCGCTTTTTCAGCCTCTTTCGTATTATAGTCACGACACTCTTGCGGGATGTTCTGTGTATTAGGATCATTTAAGATGACCTGATCACAGTTGGTGCCATTGACACTGAAGTATGAACATCCTGTCACTAACAAGAGTGTAGGTAATAGTAGATATGTTTTCATTATAATCTCTTTTGATACGCAATAGTAAGAAATTATACAATGTTAGCTTGAAAGTTGTTGGAAAAAAGTAACTAAAAAAGTATAAATTATTTGGAGAGGAGCATCCCCCTCTCTATTGCTCTTTGACCTTACATCTCGTCAATGAGCATACTGGTGTTGATGTCACCACTAGAAGTTGTACCAAACAGTTTTACAGAGAGAACATTAGGGGTACTCACTGTGTCTATTGGCATAGAGAACTCAACCACACTGCCTCTTGAGACAATACCACCTGCTTCAGTCAATGTGTTGTCCGGCAGAATTGTTGCATTGTCCTCTTGAAACTGTAACTGCTCACCACTCTCAAAGGTGACACGTAGATAGTAACTGCGGTTAAAGTCCTCTCCGTGTTCTATCATTCCAAAATACTGGGTTGATGTTGTTGTCTGACTGTAATCCAATAGCTCACCATCTGTTTTTGTGCTGTCGCCTGAAAGATCGTTTAAGACCCTTAAAGAGGTTGGCCAGTCAGATGGGTTACCATCGATCATCATAAAGTCAGCTGGCTTGATCGCCTCCATCACCAACACTGTCGGTGTGCCCAGTGCTACGGTCGAGGTTTCAGTAACCTTACCGTCTGTTGCCAGTTGGCCATAGAAATAGGCCTGATCACTTAGACGAATACCCTCGACTAAAAAGCTACCATCAGCCAAAACGGTAAATTTATGAGCATCATAACCAGACTCTACTGTAATCGCCTGACCGGTACGTGTCAAGACATTATATTTGTAAAAACCGTTGGCAGTAGTGCTTGACAATCTACCAAATATATATATATCACTACCACTTACTACATACTTTTCAACGCTTGTAAATACATCTGAAAAACTCGCATAGTGATGGAAAACAGTACCTGCTACCGGATCTACCTCTTCTATACCAAAAGAACTTGTATCATCGGTAATATATAGCAGTTTTCCCCCTATAACATGTCGTCTGTTGGCCCCAAGAGCCCAATGCATTGGAACATCATTAGATTTGGCTACTTCTGTAATGACTGGCAGATGGTTGGTATCAGCTTCAATTCGATACCAGGTGACACACTGATCAACAGTGTCATCACACACCATATCATTGATAACAGAAGTATATATCTTTCCATCCAGCCCTTTTATCCAGTAAGGATCAAAGGTTCCATCAATCTCTTCATTAATATTATGAATCGCTCCAGTAGTAATGGAAAGGTAACGTACTGGTGAATCACCAATTGTCGCACTTCCTCCTCCAAATACTATGAACTCTCCACTGTCATCAACTATCCAAGAGGTGTTTTGAAAAGAGTATGCACTTGGTATCTCTGTCACTGTCAATGAACTGCTGCCCAGTGTGCTGGTATCGATTTTGTAGATAGATTCAAAATTCATATCATCAGAACCAATTTTGGTACGTTTAAGATAGAAGTTGTTCGCTCTGTCAAACTGAATATTTTGATCATAAATTTCATACACTTCTGTACCATCAGGCTGAACAGTTTTAGAAGCATTCCATATCACCTTTGAAGCATTATAAGCGAACCCACTGCTTTTATGCACAAGGTATGGAATCCCGCCTGACCCATCTCCTTCAATTTTTAGCCATATAACAAGATAGAGACTGTTTAGATCTTGTATCTTGACTGGTTTTACTGAAGCACGCGGCAATTCTTCACCATTTTCATCTTCTATGGCCACACGTTCCAAGCGTCCATCTGCCGTAATTTTATAGACACTGTTAGGATCAAGGTCTACAGCATTTGCCGCTTTTTGAATGGTGTCAGCGCTGTATTCTTCAGAGCGCAAGGGCGATGCAGCACCACTGCTTGCACTGTCACCTGTAATGTAAAGTCCCTGTGCGCCACTAAGATCCAAACTGTGTACCTTACTGGCATAGTCAATCTTTACATTTTCATCATCTGATGAAGCATCATCTTTACTACAACCACTACTTAAAAAAACCAACATAACAACAGCTAAAAACTGTCCTAAAACATTTGCATACTTCATAAATGCTCCTTTATTCTGTTTTATATATTATAGCAATATATACTACTGTCTTATATTATATAGTCAGAGGAAATATCACAAAAAAAGGCTTATTAATGGTGTTTGAGGAACTAAAAAAGAGATTGACCACACCCTCTTAACTCATGACCATCAAAGTTAAGATAAACCGTTGACTCATAACTGCGATCTGTCATGGTGTCTCTACAGACGCGGTTTTCTATGCGCAGGTAGAGTAGATTGTTTTTTGAGCGCAGTCTGAATTCGGTGGCATTTTTTTCTGAAAACTGCTTTTCGACTTTAAAATAGGTTTTTACTTTTCCATGATTTGTTATAAAAATTACTTTGTTGTTGGGCATGATGTTGAGTATCCATCCCGGTTCATTACCTATGGCTCTGAAAGAGACCCCTTCAAACTTGTCACACTCAAAAGTCGCTGCGATACCATCGTTTTTACAGTGGTACCTGTTTTGGGTAACACTTAAGTCTGCTTCTGCTGAAAAGAGTGAGAAGGTTATACCTAACAGTACAAAGAGTTTAATCAACATCTTTGACACACTCTCGTTGTCTGCGTAACAACAGATATGCCAAGGACGTATAGAGAACGGTTTGTACCCATAACAAGCCAAACTGATCTATAACCTGATCAAAACTGGCTCCCATCTGGTTAAGACGTAAAAAACCTTGTATGGCAGGGGTACTTGGAGAGATGCTTGAGAGCCAGATCAGCCATTGCGGCATCGACTCTAGAGGCCAGACAAAACCGGCACTGAAGACCAGAGGAAGGGAAGTCACCAAGATCACTGGAGTAGGATAGAGCCGTGACTTGAAAATGGCACCAAGAAGAGTACCCAAGGCAAGAGAGGCCATTAAAAAACTCAGAGCAAAGATCAACAATTCTGCCACCTTCGCAATATGAGGCACACCAAAAAAGCTAAAGGTAAAGCCAAAATAGAAAAGCATATGGACAAAAAAGATAGAACCAAACGAGATGAAGCGCAATAACATCACACTACTAACACCCTCTCGGCTATAGTAACCACCTACACCTGCTCTTAACTTTTCACCCTGAGTCGCACCAAACATTCCCAAACCTATTAACAAGGTCTGTTGGAGTATTAAGATGTAAATCGCAGGTACAACATAGTTGATATAAGAAGAGGTGACATTAAAGGTGTTGAGATACTCTGTTTTGAAAGGAGTGTACTGCATTTTAGCTGTCACTAAAGGAACACTTTTTTTAAGTAGATTACCCACCTGGATTGAAGCACTTTCTGTTATCACTGAGCGCATTGTTGCACTGACAACACCGCCATAGATGAGAAAATAGGTAGCATCTGCACCCACACTGATGACAGGCTCTTTACCTAAGTAGAGATCCCGTTTGAAATGGTTAGGGATAATAACCAAAGCACTCACGCGGTTATTGATGATGGCCTCTTTTGCTGCTGCCTCACTCAGGTAACGACTCTCTACCTCTATCTTGGGACTGGCATCAAGCATATAGGTGATCTTTCGACTTAGATCACTCCGGTCATAATCAACTACAGCTACGGGCAAAGAGGAGACAGACTCTTTTAAATAAGGTTGTGGGTAAAGAAAGGCGTACAAGATGACCCCGCCAAAAATAGTTAGAAGGATATCCATGTCTGTAAAGATCGCACGATATTCCTCTTTTAAGAGTCTTAAAAAGTGTCTCATACCCACCCCTTGGCACTGCTTTTATAACGCCAGTAGACCAGTGGCGTTATCAGTAAAAAAAGTGCCAAAGCACCAAATGTTGTAATAACACTCGAGAGCGGTGCACCATAGTTTGCCTGTGAGATCTGTATATGGATATAGTGAGAGATGGGTAAGAGGTCATGCCAGGCAACAGCTATCCCTTCCATGTTCATCAGCGGAAAAGTGATGCCCATAGCTGCAAAAGCGGGCGCGGTGAAGACTGCTGTAAAACTGAGTGCCGCATCATATTTGTACTTTATGGCATAAAAAGCATAAGCCAAGACTTCATAGACAACTGTGGTCAAAAACAGTCCTGCAGCAAGTATCCACCACGATCCTGCAAACGGCCATGGCATCACACCATAAACAAAATAGACAATGGCAAAACCCCATAAAAGTTGGATGAGAGTGTTAGGCAGCATCTTACCTAACATCGCCGCACTGAGAGAATCTCCAGCACTCTGAAGCCATACCTTTTCATTGCCATTTTTAAACATCTCTCCTATAGAGATCACCATCGTCAGCATCACTAAAATGGACCAAAAGGCGGGGAGCATCGCACTCACTAAAAAGAGAAAGTAACTGTTATAGGTATTAAAAAATGGGGTAATCTGTATTTTAATAGGGGCAACCGCACTTTTGGCCAGTTCAGGACGCTGGTCTTCTGCCAATGTCTCTACAAAGTCCAAGGTCGCAGCACTGTTTAGAAGTACACTGGAAAATGCTGACTTTAGAACTTTACTCATTAAAATAAACTGTGTGTTCAACATAATGGAGATACTGGGTTGTGTTCCTAGACGTATCTTTTTTTCAAAGTGATCAGGGATAATGACAATAGCATAGATACTACCATCGCGAAGTGCTGTTGAAGCCTCTTTAACAGAGTTGTAATATTCTTTTATATGCAGCGTTGCTGAACTCTCTATCGCAGAGAGTTGCATACGTGAAAAACGTGAATAATCTTTATCTACCACACCTATGGGCAAGTCTCTAGGAACACCACTAATAAAAATAGCTACAATAAGACCAAACCCTACAAAGGGCACCCAACTCAGAAAACTGAGTATATACCGACTCTCAGTGATCACTTTGACCTCTAACCTTGCTGCGCCTAAAACCTTTTGAAAGTAATTCATGGCAGTTGGATTAAAACACTCATCCCAACACGTAGACCTTTTATGGGTTTCACTGGACGTAACTCCACTTCAAAACTTTTAAGATCAAAGCCTTTGCCTGCTTCTGCCGCACGCCAGGTAGCATACTCACCCATAACACCTATATGTGTCACGACAAAAGGCTTTTTCACCTCTAGGGCAGGAATCTCCAACTCTAAGGTCTCACCCTTTTTAAAATATTTTAAAAGGTCTTCACGAACATGAAACTTCGCCCAAGAGTCATTGATATCGACCAAAGTTACTACAGGAAAACCTGTCGGTGCCAATTCGCCCTCATGGATCAAGATCTGTGATACCTCACCTGCATGAAAAGCATACTGCTTGGTCTCTTTGATGTAGGAGTTGACCTCGTCTACCTTGCCAGCGTAAACCTCTTCTTGTGCCTTTGCTGCCTCTTTTTGCTCTTCTCTGGCACCCTCTTTGGCCATCATGTACATCTGTTTGGCTGCACTGCTCTGATATTTGGCCGCCTTGTATTTGGTATAGACCTCATCACGCTTTTGCTCAGGGATAACACCCTCTTTGTACAGTTTTTCTATTCTTGCATAGGTCTTCGCCAACAGTTTCTCAGCCTCCTGTGCACGTTTCCATTGATCTTTTGCTGCTGCTATCTGCTGTTTACGCGCACCCTTGTCTGCCTGTCTAGAGACAGCACCAGCCGCATTTTTAGCAGATTTTGCCTGTTTTAACTTGGCTTCGACCTCAGGTGAATTAATACTAAAAATAAAATCACCCACACTGACAACGTCACCTTTTTTAACTCCAACATGGTCTATACGTCCAGGGACTTTTGAAGAGACAGAATAGTACTGTGCATCGATCTCGCCTTGTAATTTGATGGGTTTTGGCTGATAGGCCTCATAAAACAGATAACTCACACCACTAACCAAACCTATAACAACCGCTGCACCTACTACTTTAGCTAAAACACTCATCGCTCCACCTCTTCACCATTTGCAGCCATCTCTAAAAATCGCTCGCTGCTTTCACTCAAGATCATTAAGTACGATAACTTCTGATCAAAATCATATGCCACTTTCAAACGCTCTGTTTTTTTCGCTGCTAAAAACAGCTCCGCATCATTTAACTCCAAAGATGTAGAGAGTCCTGAGTTAAAAGCAATACGTCGCAACTTCACATTCTCCTCTGCCATCGCTAACGAAGAGTCTATGGCTTTAAACTCATCAAGATACAAAATAACCTCATTGTAGGTCTTCTCTACTAAGATAGAGAGGTCTTGTTTGGCTTGTTGCTGTAAAAGAGACAACTGCTGATCCATCACCTTCGCGGCCTCATACTTTTCACTTCTTCCTGTTGCAGAAAGCAAGTTAATGTTTACAGCTACTCCGGCAAACCAATCCGGTGCCGACTTAGAGATGATAGAGTCATCTCTGTAAAGATTGTAGTTACCAAAAGCCACTACCGTCGGCATGTAGTTTCCACGTTCCATTCCTACTAGTGCAGATGTCTGTTTGCGTTTGGAGTCTAAGAGGTGAAGTGCTGGATAGTTCTCTATGGCACGCTTTACATAATAATCTTTGTCTTTGATATTGTCATTTATAAATAGAGGTGAGGTGAGGTTGACATCCTGCTCTTTTAAAAGCATACGTAACGCAGATGTTGCAATAGTGTACTGATGGTGTGCCTTGAGTGTCTCCGTCTTTGCTTTGTCATACTGTACTTGTGCATTGAGTAGTTCTACCTTGGCAATTTGTCCCTCTTCTTGTAACTTTTGAGCATGTTCAAAGTGCTTTTTAAAGGTTACTTCAACTTCCTCACGTGTTTCATAATAGACCCTGCCCATCTCAGCACCATAGTAGTACTTAACTAACTGAATAAAAGCTTTTTGACGTGTTAGCTCTTGTTTGGCTGTTTCAGACGCTACCTGTGCTTCGGCAATATCTGAAAAGTATAAGGTCTTTCCACCAGCAAAGATAGGCCATAATATAGAGATATTGGCTAAAAAGACATTTTGTTCACTAAGTTCGACTGTTGTGATATCTTTACTTAAAAGATCAGGAGACAAAGGAATAGGAAGCGCTGCACCAAATTTATTGAGAGGCTCGCTCAAATCAAGATCAATAGGCTTTGACAAACGAGTATAAGAGCCATGTAGATCGATACTCGGCATATACATCATAGAGTCTGCCCCATCTTTGACTGCTTGTGAGTGTTTCACACTGTTTGCACTCGCCTTGAGTCCATCATTACGCTCCAAGACCAGTTCCCAGGCATGGTTGACAGAGATCTCATTTGCAAAGAGAGAGAGGGTTGTTAAAAAAAGTGTCTGTATAACCCGTTTCATTTTTCTACTTTTTTTCCAATTTCACCCGTTGGGAGTGGGTAATGGCTACAGCCATGGCATCTGAGATGTCTAAAGGACGTATCTCTTTTTTGATCCCCAAAAGTCGCTGCACCATAAAAGCCACCTGCTCTTTGGCTGCTTTTGCCTTACCTGTTAGCGCCCTTTTTACTTGTAGCGGTGTATACTCTGAAAACTGCCCAAACTCTTGTAACAGTTTTAACATGATGGCCCCACGAAACTGTGCCAGTTTTAATACCGTTTTTGGATTATGAGCAAAGAAAATATCTTCCATCGCTACTTCATCAATTTTATGTTTGGCAAAGATCTGGTCCAAACCTTCCACCATCTGAGGAATCTGGAACTGAAGATCCTCTTGTTTCATCTTAATAAGACCTGCTTCCACTAAAGAGATTTTACCACGCTCTAAAGAGATCACTGCATAACCCATGTTGCGTGTACCGGGATCGATTCCTAATATATTCATATCCGATTGTAACACATTTACTTTTGATACTCAGAAACTATTGCTTTAAATAATCTTCAAAATATCATATATATATTTACCTTAATCACTAACATCCTTAGTATTATAATTTTTAACACCAAAGGCCAATATAATGAGCCACGTACAACCATCCAATAAATATAAGTTAAAAACTCAGATCATGACATTAAAAGATGACTACGAAGGTAAAGTCTCTTCAAAAAACTATAGAAAAGCTTCCTACACTGATCATACACTCAAGGCGATCTTACTCTCCTTCCAAAATCAACAAACAGCTATCTAACTAAAATCACTTTTAGAAAAGAGATCATAAAAGTTATTCACAAGGTGAATAACTTTTATTCACACCCTTTTTTAGAGTAGTATAGGAAAGATAGTGTATTATTCACATAATATTTCACTACTTATTCACTGTGAATAACTTTAGAGGAGCGACCATGAATATCGGTCAAGAAATTTTACTTAAGTTAAAAGATGAGATATCGGAGATCGATTATAATCGCTATATTAAACAGCTTCAATTCTCGACCTCAGAGTCCAAAAGTAATTATGCCGTCTTTCATGCACCCAATGCACTTGTAGCCAATTACATCAAAAGAAAGTTTTCTGAAAAGATTGCCCACCTTTTTGAGGTGAAGACGGGAACTAAAACCTTGGTCAGTATTGCTTTAAAGTCTGAAAAACCGGGATCAACGCCTATTAAGTCTCAAGTTACTGCTGAAAAAGTACAACACTCTCTTTTGAATCCCTCTTATACTTTTGAAAACTATGTACCCGGTTCTTCTAACCAGTTTGCCTACTCTGCTGCTAAAAGTGTCAGTGAAAAACCTGGAGAACTCTATAATCCACTTTTCATCTATGGTGGTGTTGGTCTCGGTAAGACACACCTTATGCAAGCAGTGGGTAATGTACTCCAACATCAGGGTAAAAGTGTTATTTACACCTCTGTAGAGCAGTTTTTAAATGACTTTACCTCTCACATGCGTAACAAGACTATGGACCGTTTTAAAGACAAGTACCGAAAATGTGATGTCCTGCTTATTGATGATATACAGTTTTTAAGCAACAAGGTACAGACTCAAGAGGAGTTTTTTCACACTTTTGAAGCCCTCCGTAATGAGCATAAACAGATCATTATGACTGCAGATAAAAAACCTAAACAAATCGCAGGTCTTGAAGATCGTCTCAAAAGCCGTTTTGAGTGGGGATTGGTGGCAGATATACAGCCTCCAGAACTTGAGACTAAAATTGCTATTATTCAAAAGAAGTGTGAAATAAACCGTATTAACATCGACAATGACGTTGTTAAATACATCGCTACAATCATCGATTCTAATGTCCGGGAAATAGAAGGTATACTCTCTAAACTTCATGCCTACGCACAACTTATGCACCAACCTATTACCATAGAGTTCGCCCAAAATGTACTTAAAGAGACTCTCCAGGAAAAACGTGACAACATCTCTATAGACTTTATTATGACTACAGTTGCCAAAGAACTCAATGTCAAACCTTCAGAGATCAAATCCAAAAACCGTAGTCGCAACATCGTATATACCCGTCGTATCGCGATCTATCTTGCTCGTGAATTAACACCAATGTCTATGCCTGAATTGGCCAAATACTTTGGAATGAAAGATCATACCGCCGTCAGTCACACCATGAAAAAGATCAATGAACTACTTAAAAATGATGAAGATTTTAAGGTCAAGATCGATGAACTTACCAACAAAATTTCCACCTCCACCCAAAATTAAAAGCTCTATACTCCAAAAAGCGTGTTTTATCTTGTTGGAACTCTTCTAAAAAAAAGATATAATCTAAGAAGTGAATTCATGTGAATAGAGTCTTAACACTTATTCACATCATATAAGCCCTTAGTATAGGGCCAAACCGATAGTATTCACCTTTACACAGGGGTATATTACTATTACTAAAAATTTATTATATAAAAAGGAATTTCGATGAGAATCGCTATTGCCAAATCTGTTCTTGAAAATATGCTTATCCATGTACAACCTTTTCTTGAAAAAAAAGATACATCACAGATCACCTCACATGTCTCATTTGAAGTCCAAGGTAACAAACTTGTAGTCAAAGCTACAGACTACGAAGTTGGTATTGTTATAGAGAGTGATCAAGTCTCTGTTGAGATGAGTGGTTCTATTACTGCTAATGGTAAAAAACTTCTTGATATTATTCGTATATTAAAAGATGGTGAGATAGTACTTGAATCGGTTCAAAATGACTTGCACATTCAACAAGGACGTTCTAACTTTAAACTGCCTACTTTTAATGCTAATGAATATCCCTCATTTCCAACATACCAAGATAAGTCACGTATAGAGATCGATGCACAGCTTATGGTAGAGTCTCTTAAAAAGATCACACCCTCTACAGATATTAATAATCCAAAGTTTGAACTTAATGGTGCTCTTATTGATATAAAATTAAATGGTATAAACTTTGTCTCAACAGACACACGTCGTTTAGCTATTGTAGATATTAACAATACCAATGAAAAAGAGCTTAACTTGATTGTTCCTAAAAAAGCGATCATAGAGATACAAAAACTCTTTTTTAACAACATTGAGATCTATTATGATGAGACTTATCTTATAATCAAGTCCAACCAATATCTTTTCTTTACCAAGCTTATAAATGGAAAGTTCCCAGACTATACACGGATTATTCCTAAAGAGATAAAAACATCGTTAATGTTGCCAAAAGCACAAATGATAGACGCTATTAAACAGATCACTACTATTTCTACTGATCTAAAAATGACGTTTACTTCAAATTCTATAGAGTTTGAATCCCTTAGTGATGATAACATCGAAGCAAAAACAGAGATAGAATTTTCTACAGGTTTTGAAAGTCCATTTATGTTGGCAGTCAATAGCCGCTATATTTTAGATTTTATTGCTCAAACTAAAAACAGTGAATTTGCTATTGGTCTAAATGAAGCAAATATGCCTTTTGTCTTGTCTGATGAAAACTTCAAGACAATCGTCATGCCAATCGTCATTTAAATTTTTTTATCTCAAGTTAAAAGTACAATTTTGACTTGAGATATTTTTTTAAAGCACAAATACCTTCTCACATTCATTTTTACATCAATCCAACCCAAATATCAAAATAAGTATTTAATCGCTTTTTAGGCTTATTTACGTTAATATTAAAGCAATTTTTTTCATAGTATCAACATATATTGAAAAAGCAATGGAGTAGGCATGTCAGAACAGAATTACGGTGCAAGTAATATTAAAGTCCTTAAGGGGCTAGAAGCAGTTAGAAAACGTCCAGGAATGTATATTGGTGACACAGGTCATCGTGGTCTGCATCACTTGGTATATGAAGTAATCGACAACTCTATTGATGAGGCGATGGCAGGATATTGTGACACTATCAAAGTGACATTGACTAAAGACGGTACTTGTAAAGTTTCTGATAATGGTCGTGGTATTCCAACTGATATGCACCCTACTGAAAATGTCTCTGCTGCAACCGTTGTTCTTACTGTACTTCATGCCGGTGGTAAGTTTGACAAAGATACTTACAAAGTCTCTGGGGGTCTTCATGGGGTGGGTGTTTCTGTAGTCAACGCCTTATCTGGTGATCTTAAGATGACCATACATCGTGATGGTCAGATCCATGAGCAAAACTTTAAAGAAGGTATTCCTACTGCACCTCTTGAAGTCATAGGTAATACACGTAAACATGGAACGACGATTGAGTTTAAAGCTGATCCTACTATTTTTACAGAAACTATTATTTTTGAATATGACTATTTGGCAAAACGTTTTAAAGAGTTGGCCTATCTTAATCCACAGATCAAAATTATCTTTAAAGACGAGCGAACTAATGTTGAAGAGACCTATCACTTCGAGGGTGGAATCCTTCAGTATGTTCAAGACCTTAACAAACGTGAGCAGGTAGCCTCACCATACAGTTTCAGTGAAGCTATTGAGGATATTGAAGTTGACATTGCTTTTATGTATAACGATGCCTACGAAGAGAAACTTTACTCATTTGTTAACAACATTCGTACCCCAAATGGTGGTACACATGAGGCAGGATTTAGAGCAGGTTTAACACGTGTTATCTCTACTTACAACAAAAACAACGGTAATGCTAAAGAGAAAGATGTTTCAATTTCTGGTGATGATGTTAAAGAGGGAATGATCTGTATTGTCTCTGTACGTGTACCTGAACCACAATTTGAAGGTCAGACAAAAGGCAAGCTTGGTAACACCTATGTGCGTCCACTTGTTCAGAAACTGAGTTATGAAAAACTGGGTAAGTATTTTGAAGAGAATCCTAACGAAGCAAGAGCTATTGTTCAAAAAGCATTATTAGCAGCTAAAGGACGTGAAGCAGCTAAAAAAGCACGTGATCTAACACGTCGTAAAGATTCTATGAGTGTAGGAACACTTCCGGGTAAACTGGCGGACTGTCAAAGTAAAGATGCTACGATCTCTGAGATTTACCTGGTGGAGGGCGACTCTGCGGGTGGTTCTGCCAAGCAGGGTCGTGATCGTGTTTTCCAGGCTATTTTGCCACTTAAAGGTAAGATCCTTAATGTTGAAAAAGCGCGTCTTGACAAGATCTTAAAGTCTGAAGAGATCACTAACATGATCACCGCTCTTGGCTGTGGTATTGGTGAAGAGTTTAATGAAGAGAAGATACGTTATCACAAAGTCATTATTATGACCGATGCGGATGTCGATGGTTCTCACATTCAGACTCTTTTACTGACATTCTTCTTTCGTTATCTTCCAAAGATTGTGGAAAATGGCTACCTTTATCTGGCACAGCCACCACTTTACCGTTATAAAAAAGGTAAAAAAGAGATCTACTTTAAAGACGACAGTGAGATGAATACTTTCTTGATCGATAATGGTATAGAGTCTATTGAAGTCGAAGGTGTTGGTCATAATGATCTGGTTTCATTTTTCAAGATGGTCGATCACTATCAAGGCTCACTTAATGCGTTAGAACGTCGTTATGCACTTGTCTCTTTGATCCGTCACTTTATAGAGAATCCAGATATTGTAGGGATGAACTCTGAAAACATGATGACAGAGATCGAGAAGTTTTTAAAGGAGCGTGGTAATAACATTCTTTCTAAACTGGTTACAGATGAAGAGATCCACCTTTTTGTACAGACAGAAGATGGTATGGAGGAGCTTAAAGTCAATGATGAACTTTTTACAGCACCACACTTTACTGAAGCAATGTATGTCTATGAGAAGATCAAAGAGTGGGATATTGCCTTAGAAGGTGATGTTATTGAGATTCTTGAAGAGGTCAAAGAGTTTGCTAGAAAAGGCTCTTATATTCAGCGCTACAAAGGTCTTGGTGAAATGAATCCTGAGCAACTTTGGGAAACTACAATGACCCCTGAAAACCGTGTACTTTTACGTGTTAATATCGAAGATGCTGAGGCTGCCAGTGAAGCCTTTACGCTCTTTATGGGTGACGAGGTTGAACCACGTCGTAATTACATTGAAACCCATGCCAAAGATGTAAAACACCTGGACGTCTAAGCTTTTATGCTTTTACCTGAGGAGAAAGAACGGACCCAGCGTTTTAGACTTGCACTAAGAATGGGCTTGCCTATACTGATTCTTTTTCTGATCGTCTCTCTTAGCTTTTTTTCTATAGAACAAGAGGTTATTCCTACTTACTATTTTGTGATCGTTCTCTCTGTATTTGCAGTGATGATCTACTACATCTTTTATCTTATCTATCAAGGTCAAGAAGAGCGTATAACAGATCCCATCACCCATACGTTTTCAAGAGAGTATCTCAACAGCTATTTTAAAAAACAGATCAGCAGAGGCAGCTATAGTATTATCTTAGTCTCTGTTCGCAATCTGACGGATATCAACATTAAGTATGGTGTTAAAAAAGGGGACAAAGTCCTGTATGAAGTGGGACAGTGGATTGGTGACTTTTTAAAAGAGAAAGAGATCGAACGTTTTCCCATAGGTCATTACAAAGGTTCTGACTTTCTGATTGGTCTACCTGGAGAAAAAGAGCTTTACCAAAATATGTTAGACCTGATGTGTCTAAAGTTTCAAAACCGTACCATTGATGAGATAGAGATCAGTTTGGTATCTGCCATCACAGATACCTCTTACTCAAAAGATATAGACCAAATCACCACCCATCTCTTTGACATTGCAGAAGAGAAAATGGTCAATATACAAAATGTTGAAGATGAAGAGGAGATCGATCCTACTGCTTTGGAATCTTCTGTTATCAAAGCGGTAGATCAACAGTCATTCTCTTTAATGTTTCAGATCGTTGAAGAGAAGGGTGTGGCAAGTATGTTGGAGGCAAGTGTAAAACTGATCAACGATGAGGGTAAGATCATTCATCAAAACAAGTTTATGCCGGTCATCAACCGTTTGGGTTTAAGACGTACCTTTGACGAGATGATCTTGGAAAAAGTGGTAAAGATCTCAGAAAATGTATCTCATAATTTCATTCTTGCCTTCTCTCTCTCCCCTGCTTCGGTGAGAAACAACATCTTTTTAGAGCGTGCCTTGACACTGTTAAGTAACAATGAATCTGCACGTGGACGTATTATGTTTGTTTTGAGTGAAAATGACTATTATGACCACCCAAAGCGTTATAACGAACGTCTACAGGCTTATAGACGCCTGGGTATATTTATAGCTTTGGACAATTTTGGGGCTTTTAAAAGCAGTATCTCCTTTTTAAAAGATCTTAAAATAGATGTTTTACGTTTTGATATCTCTTATGGAAAACATATTGATGAATCAGAGTATCAGAGTATAGTCAAAGGGCTTAATGTCATAGCCCAGGGGCTTGGTCTCAGAAGTTGGATCCGTATGATTGAAGATGCAAAAAAAGAGAAAGTAGTCAAATCCTTAGGTATTGACTTTGTTCAAGGCAACTTTTTAGGCAAGATCGCAGCCTTAGAAGAGATCGAAAAATTAAAGTAAAAAGAGGTTTATAGTGAAATATGGCGAAAAAATCGTAGCAGCATTTGATGTTGAAAAAGATCTGGAGATCTGGCCCAATGTACATAAAAGAGACTATCTTATCAAGATGACACTCCCGGAGTTTACCTGTCTCTGTCCTCGTAGTGGTTACCCAGATTTTGCAACGATCTACATTGAGTATACACCGGATGAATTTGTAGTAGAGTTAAAAGCTATAAAACTTTATATCAACTCTTTTAGAGACAAACATGTCTCACATGAAAACAGCGCCAATGAGATATATGAGATTCTAGAGCGTAAACTCAAACCAAAATATATAAAAGTAGTGGCTGATTATGAGCCTCGTGGAAACGTTCACACTGTTATTGAGATAGACAGTTCTAAAATGGTAAGAAGTTAGTCTAAAAGCTATCTGCAAAATGTTATAATTTCGCATCAGTAACCAAAATGTTACATACGAAGGTTTAAAATGGACATCCACACGGTCGAAAAAATGGAAAAAAAGGCGTTAAAAAGCAACCAAGGTGACTTTTTACGTTTAGGTATGGCTTTTGCTTTTATGGCATTGGTTCTTTGGTATGCATTTGGTATTAACGCAGGGGCCCAAAATCAAGCATTTTTAGCCATTGCAGCTCTTTTTGGCGCCTATATGGCACTTAACATTGGCGCCAACGATGTTGCCAACAATGTGGGTCCAGCTGTAGGTTCAAAAGCATTGACTATGGGTGGCGCTATTTTAATAGCAGCGATCTTTGAAGCTTCTGGAGCACTTATTGCTGGTGGTGACGTTGTCAGTACCATTAAAAAAGGGATCATTGACCCTTCTCAGTTTGTAGATGTCACACAGTTTATCTGGGC
>JALWKG010000061.1 GCA_027081565.1 Helicobacteraceae bacterium | reverse complement strand
ATATTAAATTAATCTAATTTCTTCAGTTTAATGGCATATTTTCTTCTAATTAGGAGTAAAATTGTCCTTAAACTTAACACAAGCTGTTTTTCCCCATCTATCAAATTTTTATCACTTTTGTACCCATAACCCCTCTTTTTTTAGTTTGAGTTAATGCTTTCTCGGGTAGTATCGGCCTAGCGTATAGCCCTATTGTGCTAATTATAAGCTTGTCTTTTGACGAGCATTAGTTGGCATAATAAGAGCTATCACTTAAATATCTGACTCAAGGAGAATGGATGAAATTAGGTTTCCTCGTTGACTTGCACCTATGTATGGGTTGTAAGGGCTGTGAGATCGCTTGTAAGGTAGAGAATGAAGTTCCTCTATCAACATGGCGTCTTCGTGTTAAGTATGTAGATGTAGGTACGTTCCCTGAAACAAAACGTACGTTTACACCACTTCGTTGTAACCACTGTGAGAACGCACCTTGTGAGCGTATCTGTCCAGTAAGTGCACTTCACTATATCGAAAACGGTATTGTGAACATCGATAAAGAACGTTGTATCGGTTGTGCAGGTTGTGTTATGGCTTGTCCATATGGCGCGATCTACATCGACCCAGAGACACAGACAGCAGACAAATGTACATACTGTGCACACCGTATTGCATCATCAATGATGCCAGCGTGTGTTGTAGCATGTCCAGTTGAAGCAAATATCTTTGGAGACCTTGAAGATCCTACTTCAAACATCTCTAAGTATATTCAAGTACATCAAGGTGATGTTCAAGTACGTAAACCAGAGAAGGGCACAAACCCTCACCACTTCTATGTAGGCGGCGGTAACGTTCACTTGAACCCACTAGCGTCATTTAGAGCAGAGGGTTACTCTCTGTTTGACAGATTGACGACTAAAATGCCAGTAGGAGGACACCACTAATGGTACATGAAGCAGTAGCTGCGACACACGCAGTAGTAACTCTTGACGTTGGTCTTCCAGGCATTGTATGGCCTTGGTTTGTAACTATGAACATGTGGGCTAAGAGTATTGGTACCGGTGTTATCTTCATGCTTTTCTATCTTCAGAAACGCCATGGTGATGATCCTGCTGTAGCAACACTTCGTTTCCCGGTAGCAGCACTTTCTATTGTGTTTATCACTATATTCCTGCTGTTTACACTGGCTGACTTGCATCAACCATTTAGAATGTGGCACATCTTCTTCTACCCTCACTGGACCTCTCCGATCACTATCGGTGCGATCATGGCTTCAGTGTTTATGGGTCTGATCAGTGGACTTGCATTTTTCTCTTTGATCAAAAAAGATGATGCAGCTTATGACAAACTCCTTTTATGGACGATGATCTTAGCAATTCCTGTGACACTGTATACGGCAGCACTTCTTTCTATGTGTACTGCACGTGAACTATGGCAAATGCCAACTGAAACAGTTCAGATGATGTTAGCAGCACTTCTTGCAGGTTCTGCAACGATCATTTTATATGATGCAGTCACCGGTTCGAAGATGAAAGAAGAGTCTATCCGTTCTATGGCAATAATCTTAGGTCTTGCAGCAGCAACATCTTTTATTATCTATATGTCAGAATTTATCTTCGGCCCAATGAAAGCTGAAGAAGTGACTGTTATTTTAGAAGCAGTTAAAGGACATGGCGAGTACGCAACAATGTTCTGGGTTGGACAAGTCTTTGCATACATCGTACCTATGGCACTTGTTTTGCTTAGTATTGTTAACCGTTCAAATGGTCTATTGAAACTTGCTGCACTGTCTGCAGTAGTGGGTCTTTGGGTTGTTAAACACGTATGGCTGATTATTCCTCAGCTATTACCTATGAGTTAAGAGAGGATTTTAATGTATTTAGAAAGTAGAAGAACATTTTTAAAAGGCGCTGCGTTTACTGTAGCGGGCGCTGCAATTGCAAAGGGCGTTTTCGAAACAGACGCTGTTGCCGATTCAGTAACAAGCAGTAAGTTTACCAACACACCTGATTCTATCTCTTTCTACCCACCGGTAGAAGAGTGGAATGACTTTCAAGAGCTTGATGGTGATGACTGGAAACGTGGTGGTATCGAGCGTAACGGCGTTCGTAGTGAAGCCAACCCAGATGGTATTAAAGTAAATGATTACACGATTGTTCCTACAGTTTGTTCAAACTGTGAAGCAGGTTGTGGTCTTACTGCATGGGTAGAGAAGTCAGAGTTCAGTGCGGGTAGACTAAATGTACGTAAGTACATGGGTAACCCACTTCACGATGGTTCTCGTGGTCGTAACTGTGCTAAGGGTTATGCAACCCTTTCTCAGATGTATGATCCAGACCGTATACCTTTCCCACTAAAAAGAGCTCCAGGTTCTAAGCGTGGTGATGGTAAGTGGATCCGTACAACTTGGGACGAAGCTATGGCAACTATTGGTAAGAAGATGCATGATACTCTTGCTGTAGGTGATGAGCTTTCGAAAAAGTCTATGATCTATCACGTTGGTCGTCCAAATGAAAATGGTTTTGGACACCGTGTACCACACTCTATGGGTATTGACGGTTATAACTCTCATACAAACATCTGTTCTGCAGGTGCGCGTCAGGGTTCTATCCAGTGGGCAAATGATGACCGTAACTCACCAGACTGGAAAAATGCAGAGCTTGTATTCCTTCAGTCTTCACACGCTGCTGATGCAGGTCACTATTTCCAGCAGTCTGCTGGTCTGATCGCTGATGCTCGTAAACGTGGTGCTAAGATGGTCGTTCTTGACCCGCGTCTTTCTAACTCTGCAGGTATCGCTGACCTTTGGTTACCGGTATGGCCAGGTACAGAGACAGCACTTTACCTTTATCTTGCAAATCGTGTTCTACACGAAAAAGATCTTAATGGTGAAGACCTTGTTGACCATGAGTTTGTTAAAGACTGGATCAACTGGGACCGTCTAATGGCGGACAAAGATTACCTTCAGAAAATGGTTGGTTTTGATTACATCAAAGCAGTACCAAAAGATGACTCTTATGAGTCTTTCATCGAGATGATGAAAGAGATCTATGCTCCATTTACTAAAGAGTATATTGCTAAAGAGTGTAAGATCGAAGGTTATGAGTACAAGCTAGATGAACTTTTCGACATGTACATCAACGCGGGTAACAAGATCGCTACATACATCTGGCGTTCAGGTCCAATCGCACACCGTGGTGGTTGGATGATCGCTCGTTCTGCATTCCTTAGCCTTGCGCTTCGTGGTGCACTACGTGGTGATGTTGGTGGTACTTCATGGCACCACTGGCACGAGATCTCTGTTGCTGGTAAGGGTGAAAAAGCTACTGTTGCCGGTGAGCGTCCTCCTAAAGTCGATGTTTGGAATGAGATCGCTTGGCCACCAGAATACCCACTCTCTTCATATGAGATGAGTATGCTGATGCCACACCTTCTAACAGATACAGAGTGGCAGCAGAAGTGGAAGAAGAAGGGGCTTAACATCCCTACTAAACTTTCAGTTTGGTTCCCACGTATGTATAATCCAGTTTGGATCAACCCAGACGGTTTCCGTTGGATCGAAGTCCTTAAAGATGAGAAGAAAGTTGAACTTACGTTTAACCTCTCACCTACTTGGTCTGAGACAAACTGGTACTGTGACTACATTCTGCCAACAGGCCTTGCTGGTGAGCGTAATGATCAGCAGTCTACTCCATCTAAGCCTGAGCAGCGCATCGAGTTCCGTCAAGCGGTTATTCGTGTTGCAGCTGAGCGTATGGGTTGGAAAGCGAAAGATCCTTCACGTGCTACACTAGAAGCACACATGAAGTTTGGTCTTGGTGAAGTATGGGAAGAGAGTGAGTTCTTCCCTAACCTTATGGTTCACCACGTGGATAAAGATGGCAGCCTTGGTGTACGTAAGTACTGGGCTTCTAAGAAAGATCCATCTCGTGCAGTCAGTGTACCTGAGTACTTTGATGCAGCAATGTCACTTCTTCCTAAGCTTTCTGAGACAGCGAAGAAGATGTACCCTGATGCTGAGTTCCCTGTATATGACTACATGAGTGTTCATGGTGCATGGACTGAGAAGAAAAATGTGTACAAGCCTCAAGAAGAAGAGCTTAAAGTTGAAGGTTCTTACCTTCATGCACATGGTAAGAAGTACCATAAAGACGAAGTGCGTCAAGATGAGTTCGGTGCACTATGGGTTAAGCATGGTAAACATGAAAAATCTGTTGGTGTTGAGATCGATGGTAAGCTTCACGCTGGATTCCATACACTTAGTAAAAAACTTGAACTTTACAGTTCATGGTTTGCAGAGTGGAAATGGCCAGAGTATGCAATCCCTATGTACCCAAGAAACGAAGGTGAATATGATAAGATGATTCACTTAGTGACTCAGGTTCACCATAAGTTTATGAAAGAAGATAACGAATTTGCATTGAACACGGTTTTCCGTCTTCCATACAACATTCATACACGTTCTGTAAACTCTAAGCACCTTATGGAGATCTCTCAAAACCATAACCCGGTTTGGATCAACACGGCAGATGCTGATCGTCTTGGCATCAAACGTGGTGAAGCGATCAAGGTTGAGATCGTTGATACAGTCTCTGAGCTCAGCTCAGGTTACTTTATCGCGATGGCAGTCCCTACTGAAGCAACTATGCCAGGTGTTCTAGCGAACTCTCACCACGCGGGTCGTTGGAAACTGACGGAAGCTGTAGAGATTCCTGGTTTCGAGCACAAGCTTGGTGTTATGGGTATCGGTTCTCCTCTTTATGAGATGAAAAATGATGGTAAGATTGGTTCATTGACACCAACTAAAGGTATTACACCTCGTCATGACATCTGGAAGTTTAAAGAGTTTAACAAAGACCTTGACAACATCTGGTGGGATGGTCTTTCTGGTTCATGGCAAAATGCTGTGGCGCCTACGCACGCTGACCCTATTGCGGGTAACCATGCATGGCACCAGAAAGTTGTTATCACTAAAGCATCTGCAACAGATAAGATTGGTGATATCACTGTTAACTATGAGAACAACTTTAAGACTTACCAAGCATGGAGAGACAAGCTTACACGCCCTCTTGAAGCTGGTGACAAATTACGTCGTCCTCAACATATCAAACGTCCTGCCGTTCCGCTTTCAGACAAAGCTTACGCAATAGACATAAGCTAGACCGTTAAGTGCCCCTTGAGGGGTGCTTGGCTATACTCCAACAACTTTTCCAACTGGGACTTTTTTAATGCAAGAAATTTTAAACAACCAACAAGCACGTATCAATATATATGCACTTCTATCACGTCTTTTGATGAGTGAACCAGACAAAACGTTACTAGAGACAATTGAAAACGATGAAAACATCATGGCTTTTTTCCCTAACTATGCCAAGTGGGAACGTCGCAATGAGTTTAATCATGATGAGCTTTTAGAGCAGTACATCAATGTTGACTTTACTAACCTTTTTCTACTCCATATGGTGCCTTATGAGTCATTTTATATGCGTGAAGATCAGATGATGGAGACTGCGGGTGAAAACCCGGTACTTCAGCTTTTTAACGACCATGACTTCCGTGTAGACCTTGGTAAAGCCCGTGCGGTTAGTGTTGATCATATCGGTATTGAACTGGAGTTCATGTACTTGCTGTGTGATTCTGAACGTAAAGCTTTAGAAGATGGTGACAAAGCAAGTGCTTGTGCCATTGCTAAAATTCAGCAAAAGTTTCTTAAAGAGCACCTTCTTGAGTGGGCTCCGATGTTCCTTTTAAACATGAAATCAGAAGCAGGAACTGCACTCTATTTTGATGTGGCAGAGTTTGCATTAGAGTTTATGTTAAGTGACTACGAGTATCTTAATGCTTTAATCAAAGAAGACGGATGTGACTACACGGTATGAGTCTACTCACTCTAGATATCGGTCGCTGTGTCAGAACTACTAACAAATTCTCTACCTGTGAGAAGTGTGTAGAGGTCTGTCCTGTTGAGACCATTAAGATCAGTGAACATCTTCCCTCTTTTGTTCCTAATGATTGTGTCGGATGTGGCGGTTGTCTTGCTGCTTGTCCTGACGCTGCCTTTAAACTTGACACCTTCTCTCCTCTTAACTACATCTTCTCTTTTTTAGAGAAAAAGAGTGTAGTAGCGTCATGTAAAGAAGAGATCCCTTGTTTGGCTGCTTTAAGTACAGAAGAGATCTTGAGTCTCTCTCTTTTAAGTGAGACGCCTGTTGTTTTTGACAAGGCACATTGTGCTGAGTGTTCTATAGCCAAACCTAATGTTGCTCTCATTGAAGAGCGCATTGAAGAGGTGAACTTTTTGCTTGAAGCAATGGAAGTAGAGAAGTCTGTTCGTTTTGAGTCTGTTGAACTGAGTGTTGAAGAAGAGAAGGTCGAAAACGACCGTCGTGCTTTTTTTGCCAAAGCATCTATTAAAGAGGCCGCGAAAGCAAAACAGGTCTTTGAAAACAAGGTAGAAGCCTTAAGTGAAGAGCTTAAAGAACATACAGCGAGTGTAGAAGATATACAGAGTATTCGTGCGAAAGTCGTTCCAGACCGTCGTAAACTCCTACAGATGGCGATGAAACGTGCAGGTGTACCAACGCAGTTTCATAACATTGATGCCAATGACATCTCATTTGTCTCTCAAAAAATGATTGATGAAGAGAGCTGTACAAACTGTCAAATGTGTTATCGTATCTGTCCTACAGGTGCTTTAAGCAGTGACAAGTATGGTGGATTTATCGATTTTGATGCCATTAACTGCATAAAATGTCAAAGCTGTCATGATGTGTGCGAGCCTGACTCTATTACGATTAAAAACGTTTTTTCTTTAGAGCAGTTGTTTAAGCCAAAGCGTGAACAGCTCATAAAGTTTAGTGTGAAGCGTTGCGATGAGTGTGGTATGCCATTTGTCTATAGAGGTGGTGAGATCATGTGTGATCGCTGCCGTGTTGAAGAAGAGGAGGCCCACGCATTATGGGGGATCAAACAGTAACTGAAACAGGTATTCCTACGATGAATGCCGAAAATAAACTCTCAAA
>JALWKG010000060.1 GCA_027081565.1 Helicobacteraceae bacterium | reverse complement strand
TGTCATCACCGTGACCGACATCGTCTGGGATGCGACACTCGCCTTTATCGGTATTATCATACTCTCTATGGTACTCGATGAGATCGGCTTTTTTGAATGGGCTGCCATCAAGATGGCCAAACTCAGCGGAGGAAGCGGCAACAAGATGTTTGTCTACATCCTGCTTCTCGGTGCCATTGTCGCCGCTTTTTTCGCCAACGACGGGGCTGCGCTCATCCTCACACCGATCCTGCTTGCCAAGATGAAATACCTCAAGATGAAGCCTCTTCCTATCTTCGCCTTTTTGATGGCGGGCGGGTTCATCGGTGACAGTGCCTCCAACCCGCTGGTCATCTCCAACCTCACCAACATTGTCACTGCCGGTTATTTTGATATCGGTTTTGTGGAGTATGCCAAACATATGTTTTTGCCCAACCTCTTGAGTCTCATTGCCTCTATCGCTGTTCTATGGGTCTACTTTAGAAAAGACATTCCACTAAAGGTCGATGTCGAACTGCTGCCCGAAGCATCTTCTGTCATCAAGAACCAGATCATGTTCAAACTCAGCTGGTTTTTTCTTGTAGTGCTGATGCTGGGCTATTTTATCGGTGAGCAACTCCATCTGCCGGTCTCTTTCTTTGCACTTGGTGGCGCCTTGATCTTTCTGGCCATCGCCAGCTATTTTAAAGCCGTCAGACCCATTGAGACTATTAAGGCCGCACCCTGGCAGGTTGTATGGTTTAGTATCGGGCTCTACATTGTGGTCTATGGTCTCAAAAATGCCGGTCTGACAGACATCGTCGCCTCATGGATCGAAGCCTTGAACCATCAGGGTCAAGCCGTTGCCATCATCGGTACAGGTTTCCTTTCAGCTGTGATCAGCTCCGTCATGAACAATATGCCGACCATTATGATTATGGATATTGCCATTGACAAAGTGGGCTATGTCGGCAATGAAGCCCTGGTTTATGCCAATATCTTAGGCTCAAACCTCGGTCCGAAGATGACTCCGATCGGCTCACTCGCCACCCTACTGTGGTTGCATGTGCTTGCTCAAAATGGGGTCAAGATCGGCTGGGGTGAATATATGAAGGTCGGTCTTGTGATCACACCGCCAGTTCTTTTGATCGCACTTTTGGGACTGATCTAAAAGTGGCTCAACTTTATTTTTACATTTGTCATAAAGGTACTATAATGACAAAAGTATCTTAAAGACATAATAGGTACTCACAAAGGGGTAAGCGTGGAGAACTATTATGCGATTTTAAACTTTGTTCTGGCCGGCGTGATCGGTATTATCGGGATACTGACATTGCGAAAGGTCAGCACCCCTCATGAAGTTCTTTTTGCTTCGCTTCCTCTTCTCTTTGCACTGCACCAATTGGCTGAAGGCTTTGTATGGCTTGGTGTTGGCGGCATGATAGACCATCGTGCCCTTGAGATCGCCAAAGCCATCTTTATCTTTTATGCCCAGGGATTGCTACCTTTTCTCATCCCTCTTGCCATCTGGCTAATCGAAAAAGACGGATACCGTCGAAAGCTCCTGGGCATTATGACCTTTTTGGGTCTCATCCTTACGAGCTACTCTCTTTATGGTCTTGCTGTATACCCCAGCAGTGTCCGTGTCATCAACAACACCCTCTTTTACAATAACAGCTGGACTGCAAACTACTACGATGCCATACTCTACATTATCACTACCTGCGGGGCCCTGCTTTTAAGCAGCAGCCTCTCTGTACGCATCTTCGGTCTGCTTAACTTTATCGGGCTTATCATCATCTTCTGGCTGAGACCTTACGGCTTTACATCTATCTGGTGTCTCTATGCTGCAGCGATAAGCGGTCTGCTCTACTTCTACTTTGTCGAACGACGTATCCTCTTTTTACAGAGACTCAAGGAGAGAGAAAAAGCCTTCACCACTAAGCTCGAAAATGAGTTACAATATCTGAAATCCAAGCACTTCATCACTAAAAAGAGGTACTGATCGAACAAGATCTTTTTTTGGTTCTGATACATAACTTTTAGGGAGGTTACTATGAAGTTTGGCACCTTGATTCTTCTGCGTCATGGCGAAAGCATTTATAATCAGCAGAATCTTTTTACCGGCTGGACTGATGTGGAGCTGAGTGATCGGGGTATCCGCGAGGCTGAAGCGGCCGGTGAGAAACTGCTGCGCTATCAGCTCTATCCTGACATCTGTTTCACCTCTTGGCTGAAGCGGGCCATCCATACGGCGCAACTCGCTTTAAAAGTGCTGGAGTGGGAGCAGATCGATGCCATACGCAGTTTTGCGCTGAACGAACGTCACTATGGTGCCTGGCAAGGAGAGGATAAAGATGTTGTACGTGAAACTTATGGAGAGGCCTTTTTTCTCGCCGTCAGACGAGGCTATGACAACCCACCGCCACCACTGACACCAGACGACCAGCGCAATGCTTCCAAAGAGAAAAAATACAGTAAGATATCCTCTACACTTCTTCCAACAAGCGAGTCTCTCAGATTGACCAAAAAACGGGTCATTCCCTACTATGAAAAAGAGATCGTATCAAGACTGCAGGAGGGAAAGACTGTGTTGGTCTCAGCCCACGGGAACTCACTGCGGGCTTTGGTGATGCATTTGGAAGGTATCAGTGAAGCGAAGATATCTGAACTCGAGATCCCGACGGGTGATATATTGGTTTACACGATGGACCGTTTACTTCATATTATCGGAAAAGAGCATTTGTAGAGGGTAATGCTATAGATTTAACGTTACGTTAATGCGAAAGTGTCATACTTCTTTTTACTAGGAGTCCTTATGTTAAAAGCTTTCATTTTTATCATTTTTTGTACACTTCAACTGCAAGCACAATCTCTCTCCCAGAATGAGGCCATTCAAAAGGCTTTGGCGTATCATCCTGACATTAAACGTTTTATATTGCAGGTTACCTCTGCGCAAGAGGGGATCAAACAGAGCCGTTCTGACTATCTTCCTCAAGTTCGTTTCAATGCAGAGTATGATCCTACCCGTACCTATGTCTTGCCTCAAAATGGGCAATTCCATACTATAGACTCTGATGGTTGGCAGGCAGGGGTGGTACTCAACCAGAAGATCTGGGACTTTGGAAAGACCTCTTCGGCTATAGACTCTTCCAAAGCAGAGACCAAGATCGCAGCCCTCTCTTTAGTTGATGCCAAGGCTCTGATGGCTTACAATGTCAAAACACAGTACAACCTCATGGTTGTTCAGCGTAAAGCGGTTGAGGTGAGACAAAAAGACCTCGAAGCAAAAGAGGCGCTTTATAAACAGTCTGAGGCGATGGTCAAGCAGGGAATGAAGACACGAGCAGACTCTACCCGTTTTCTCTCCTCTTATTATGTAGCTCAGGACAACCTCTCTATCTCAGAAGCAGCTTATGAAAAAGCACGAGTAGCACTTTCACTGTATATTGGTGAAGAGGTGGATGTTGATGTGACACTGCAAGAAGAGATCCTTTCACCACAAGAACAAGAGGCGGTCGCTTATAAAGAGATAGAAAACGCCAATCCACAACTTCAAAGTGCTAAGGCTGGGGTGGAGAAAAGTGAACTACTCTATGAGAGTGTTCATGCCTCACACTATGGTTCTATTGATGCCGTAGCCTCTTACAACTATCAAGACACATTAAACAGCTATGATGCTACTCTCGTAGGGATCACGCTTACAATTCCCCTCTATGCTGGTGGACGTATCAGTGCACAGGCCCAACAGGCAAAACTGGCAGAAGATGTTGCTCAGGCAGCTTATGACTCTAAAGCCTTAGCCCTGAAGCAAGAAGTCCAAGCCTTAGAGGTAGATCTGGCACGTTATGAGAAGACTATAGCTGCCAAAAAAGCACAACTTGAAGCCTCACAAGAGACGATGACCTTACTCAATGCACGATATAAAGAGGGTTTGGCGACTTACATAGAAGTACTTGACGCTACGGCACTTTATCTCAATGCTGAACTCGGCCTGCTGGAAGCCTACTATAGTCGAGGGACTATTTTAAACCGTATAGATTATTTACAAGGAAAGATATTATGAAAAGCTGGATTAAATATATTATTATCGTGGTTCTACTCCTAGCAGGTGGGGCACTCTTTTTTAAGAAGGTCTACATCCCAAAGACGACTTTCGAAACAATCACACCGACCACTGGCGACTTAAGTGTCAGTGTGAGAGGTATTGGTAATGTCAGTGCCAAGGACATCTATAACATCACAGCACAAAGTGGTGGCAAGGTACTCTCTATCACTGTAGATGAAGGTGATTGGGTGAAAAAGGGTGATCTTTTGGTCAGCATGGACGGTGTTGATCTTGATGCCCAGTTGGCTGGCGCAGAGGCATCTTTGGAAAAGGCCAAGTTTGATATTGTAGCATCAAGAGATGAGTTGAAAAACCAGAAAAGTCAAAAGGCACTGTTGCAAAAGACCTATGACCGTTATGAAAAGCTCAACAAGCAGGGCTATGCCGCACAGTCAGAGTATGACAAGGCACAGAGTGATCTGCAGGGTATTGAGATGCAGATCGCGGCTTCCCTCTCACGTATCAATGCCGCCAAAGCAGAGAGCCGTCGTGCCCAAAAGAGTATAGAAGCTCTTCAAAGCCGTGTTGAACGCCTTAAAGTCTATGCACCGGTAGATGGTTATGTTATCTCTAAAGATGTAGAGGTCGCACAAAACGTATTGCCAACCACCAGCATACTCAAGATCGTAGATCCTAAGACTTTGTGGGTGGTCACAAAAATAGATGAACGTGTCTGTGCTGAGGTACACAAAGATCAAAAAGCACAGATCAGACTTCATTCTCAACCAGACAAAGTGTTCAAAGGCAGTGTTAAACGTATTGATGCCATGAGTGATGCAGTGACATTGGAGCGTGAGATCGATGTTGCGTTTGAGAAGATCCCGGAACCTTTTTACATCAATGAGCAGGCCGAGGTCTCCATAGAAGTTAAACGTTATGAAGATGTTTTAAAGTTACCGTTGAGTGTACTGGTTCAAAATGGAGGTGTTTGGGGTGTTTGGAGTGTTGAGAACGGACATGCCCACTTCGTTACGCTTGAAGATAAAGTACAAAGTTCACAGGAAGTCAGTGCAAGTAATCTTAATACATCTTTACAAGTCATCGTACCCAATCCTAATAAAAAGCCTCTTAAAGAGGGTATGAAGATACACCTATGATACATCTGGCCAAAGAGGATATCAAACACTCCCTGGGCAAGTTCATCGTCACCGCTATGGGTGTAGGGATGCTTTTAGGGATCGTACTTATCATGATGGGGGTCTACCGCGGGATGATCGTAGATGCCGAAGTGTTGCTTAATGACCTTGATGCTGACTTGTGGGTCGTACAGGAGAACACACTTGGGCCCTTTGCCGAGTCTTCTCGTGTACATGAAGATCTCAAAGAGACACTTAAATCCATTCCTGGGATTGATAAGTCCGAAGCCATTACATTTCAGAGTATTCAACTTCCGAGTAAAAATGGTGGCAAAAAGGTACGTGTTCAGGTCGTGGGTTATGATGTCTATGGTGAGATTAACCCCATCAACCCTGAACGTCTTGTAGAAGGACGGACACTGGATATTGATCATTATGAGATTGTAGTGACGGACAAAACAGGTTATAAACTGCATGACACTTTAAAACTGGGACGTAACGACTACACGGTTGTCGGTATTACCCACGGTTCTGTTGCTTCCGGAGGGGACTCTCTGGTCTACTTGAGTCTCAAAGATGCCCAGCAGATACAGTTTTCATACTCCAACAAACGCATCCAGACAGACAAAGCAAGAGGTATTATGAACAAAGATGCCCATCTGGTCAATACGATCATTGCAACACTAAAGCCAGGATACGATGTTGACCAAGTCGCCCAAGAGATCGAGCAGTGGCAACATAAAAGTGTCTACACCAGAGCACAACAGAAGATCGTTCTGACCAGAAATGTCATAGAAAAGGCATCCAAACAAATCGGTCTTTTCACTGCTATTTTGGTAGCGGTCTCTACCATTATCATCGCGCTCATTATCTACACCATGACGCTTGAGAAGATCAAGGAAATTTCGATCATGAAACTTATAGGACTGCCCAACCGTATGATTACACAGATGATTGTCGAGGAGACCCTGCTTCTAGGTATTTTAGCTTTCCTTTTTGGCAATGTCTTTGCGCATCTTATATCGGGGAAATTTCCTAAACGTATTGTTTTAGATCTGCCAGATGCCTGGGGGCTTTTTGCTGTCGTCGTTGTTGCTTCTATATTCGCTTCGTTTATAGGGGTGAAAAAAGTGATCAGTGCAGACCCCTCTGCAGCCATAGGAGGTTAAGATGTCACAAGAACAAGCGATCAAGGTTGAAGCACTCAACAAGTCCTTTGGCAAGGGTGATGCCTTTGTTGATGTCATCGATGATGCCTCTTTTACCATTAACAAGGGAGAATTAGTAGCCCTAGTGGCTCCGAGCGGTGCCGGTAAAACGACACTGTTGATGATGTTGGGCTGTGTTGACGCACCGACTTCAGGGACTATCTGGCTGGGTGATGAGAAGGTCTATGATAATAAATGGCTCACCAAAGAGACCCGAAAGATCCGCCGTGAGAAGATCGGTTTTATCTTTCAGGCACACTATCTCATACCGTTTTTGAACATCATCGATAACCTGACACTCCTACCGCAGGCCAATAAGAGCGATGAGAAACAGTCTAAAGAGAAAGCCAGAGAGCTGTTAAAGTACTTCGATATCGCTGAAAAAGAGAAGGCGATGCCTTCACAACTCTCCGGCGGACAAAACCAACGTGTCGCCATCGCCAGAGCACTGATGAACGACCCGGAGATCATTCTGGCAGATGAGCCTACTGCTGCACTCGACATGGCACGCTCGATAAATGTCGTCAAGATGCTCAAAAAGATCGCCTCTGAACAGGACGTCGCCATCATCATGGTCACCCACGACGAACGGATGCTCAAGTATTGTGACCGGGTGATGAAGATAGAGAATAAGGGAATTGTTTTTAAAG
>JALWKG010000059.1 GCA_027081565.1 Helicobacteraceae bacterium | reverse complement strand
GCCGGGAATGATGCTAAAGTTGATATTTTTTATTTTGTCGACCATAACCACACCTATAACATTGAGAATATATTGCCCAAAAAAGAGAAGCTCTTTACACAAAGACTGACAAGTCAAGATGCGGAGTTCCCAGAGAACAGTACAGTATGGATAAAAATAGATACGACAAATGTTGGTGACCATAATTCTGAGCCGATCATTAAGTTTTTGGACATACGATTGGACCGAGTAGATGTCTATTTAAACGATGGAATGCTTTTGTACTCTATGGGTGACAGAGTACCTTTTGCCAATAGACCGCATGCCGATGCCCAGATCGCGATTGATCTTCCTGCCAAGGCACACAGTGAAAATACCATTTATCTGAAGTTCACCAATGAAGACAAGATGGAACTCTCCTATGCTGTTTATGACAAGGCTGGGTATGCAGAAGATATGGTGTTTAAAAAAGTGATGCACGCATTTTTCTTTGGTGCGTTACTGATAATGCTCATATACAACATCGTTTTATACCTTTTTATATGGGAAAAAACATTTTTAGTCTACATCCTTTACCATATTACACTGATGTTTGTTATGCTTTACTACAACGGACTGGTAAGTCAATATTACGATGCCGACAGTTATGACATCAATGGTGGAAATGTTCCTGTTGTATTGAGCTATCTGGCTGTGATACTGGCGATACAGTTTCTAAGATATTTTCTGAATCTTAAAGACTATACACCGAAGATGGATCGATGGCTGCTCTTTTTTATTTATCTCAATGTACTACTTTTGGTTTTGGCACCAATGGGGATCGTTCCTAAAGGTATCGCTAGTATTAACATGATATTTTTGAGTGTCTTTCTGCTTTATGTCTCATGGTACCACTCTTTTGTCTTGAAAAGAAAGATAGCACTCTTCTATCTTTTGGGGTGGGTGGTGATGCTGGTAGCGATCATCATAACAGGTCTGCTCTCTTTTGGGTATGTAGAAAGAAATGATTTTACAGCCTATATCTTTCAGATGGGCATTGTCATAGAGATCACCTTGCTTTCCATGGGTCTTGCCTACCGCTATAAGAGTAATCAGGATGAACTTAGAGAGAAGACTCAAGTATTGCATGAGCAGTCAAAACTTGCCGCTATGGGTGAGATGATGCGTCACATCGCGCATCAGTGGCGTCAGCCCCTCTCCGAGATCAATTCGGTGGCGATGAAGATTGAGACGGAGCATCGCCGTAATACTCTTGATGATGCCTCTTTGGACAGGAACATCGAGCAGATAGAGAACATTACCGAACACATGTCCAAGACCATCCAGGACTTCAACAGCTACTTTAAAAGCGACAAAGCAAAGACGAGAACAACACTCGAAGCAGTGGTTGACAAAGCACTTGGTCTGGTGATGGGTGGTTTGAGCAAAAACGATATCCACATCGACAAAGCGGTGGAGGTTGCTGAAACAGTCGAGATCGTTGATGGAGAACTGGTTCAGGTACTGCTGGTGCTTCTCAACAACGCCAGAGATGCCTTGAAGGCAAGTGATGTACCAGAGAAGTGGATCAAAATACGCATTGCCAAAGAGAACTCAAAACATCTTATTGAAGTAGAAGACAGTGCAGGAGGTATCGCGGAGGAAAACCTTGCTAAAGTGTTTGAGCCGTATTTTACCACCAAATTTGAGGCTCAGGGTGTCGGGATAGGGCTCTATATGTCTAAAATGATCGTTGAAGAGAGTCTCGGAGGCAGTCTGAGTGTCATTAATGGTTCACACGGTGCCAAGTTTACGGTAGTTTTATAAGTGTGTCTTTAAATGTGTTATAATACGTAAAATTTTACGTATAATAGGAAGTGTTATGGTTTCATACAATAGAGAAGAGATCATCTCGGCCAGTGACATGGCGCGAGGTTTTTCCAATGTTTTAAAAGAGATCATGAACCATACCAAAGAGCGCTTCGCTGTCTCCAAGAACAACAAGATCGAAGCCGTCGTTTTACAGGTCGATGAATATGAACGGCTGAAAGAGGCATATGAGTTGATGGAGCATCTCGATATCTATCACAAGATACAGGAGAGAAAAGCGTCCAAGACCATACCGCTGGAAACATCAGCAGAAAAATATGGCATTGACCTAGATGCACTATAATATCGTTTTAAAAGAAGAAGCAGACGAAGAACTTTCTAAACTCTCCAACAGAGAACGTCTGCTTGTCTTCAAACAGCTTAAAAAGATCTCAAACGCTCCTGAACTCGGCCAGAAACTTGGTAACAAGGGTGGATATGATCTTAGTGGATGTAGAAAGATGTATGCAGACAGGAAAAAGATACGTATCGTTTATACGTTCAAAGATGAAGAGATCATTATAGAGATCATAGCTATAGGCAAAAGAGATGAGATGCAGGTCTATAAAGATGCTGCACAAAGATTATAAAAAGAAGTATTTATGAACATCATACATATCGACAATGCGGGTAATCGTAATGATGCCAGTATGGAGTCTCTACAACTCAAACAAGAAATTTTGGCAACTTCAGCAGCGACGTTTAGTGCGCCTACTAAGCCTGAGCTTTTTGCACTACTGCATAAAGCCATAGAGATGGGTGTGACCCCAGTGCTGTTTGACTCTAAAATAGAGTCTATAGCAGCGCGAGTTAAAGCCTTGGGGATAGAGAGTTTTGAGCACCCTTCAGAGCAAGTACCTCTGTCCGCCTCTACTTATGCCCTTTTTTTCACTTCAGGTACTACAGGTGTGCCGACAGGAGCTCTTAAAAACAGAGACAACATTGAAGGTGAATTGGATGCACTTCAGGCTATTTTTGAGCCAGAGGCCTTTGAACGTGTTATTGTAACGGTACCTTTTATCCATATTTATGGCTTTTTGTCGGGTCTGATGCTGCCACGCCGTCTGGGGTGTGAAGTTCTCTTAAAAGAGGAGTATTATCCTCAAGAACTTATCGCCTTGCATGAACAAAAAAAGAGTTTGGTGGTGACCTCTCCGGTTTATATCAAAGCACTGTTACGTCTCAAACGCGATCATGATCTTAGTAATGTCGTCTTTCTCTCTTCGACAGGTCTTTTAGTAGAAGATGAGGTGGCACGTTTTGAGCAGCAGTATAACACCAGACTTATACAGCTTTTTGGTTCGACAGAGACGGGTGGTGTAGCGATAAAACGAGGGGTAAATCCTTACTGGGAGCCTCTTAAAGATGTCTTGATCACCAAAAACCATGAGTCTCGTATGGTGGTGGACTCGCCGTACCTCTCTACCCACCTTTTAGAAGAGAAGATCACCTTGATGAAACGCCCATACACAACGACGGATATCATCGAACTTGAGGGTAAGAAGTTTAAACTTCTAGGCCGTGTCAATGAGATCATCAAGGTCTCCGGAAAACGGATCTCCATCGTGGCTTTAGAGAGTCTAATAGAGCGTGAACTTGGCGTTGGTGATGTTTTGATCAGTATCAAACAAGATGCCGGAAAACTAAAAGATGAGTCTTTGGAGATCAAGATCGCAGGGCGTAAGATGCCAGATGAAGAGGCTGTTAAAACGGTGTTTAAAAAAGAGTTTCCTGAGATCAATATCAGTTTTTCACTGATGTCAGTCAAGATGATAGAGAAGAACAACATGGGTAAAAAGATACGCCGATGAGACACTTTTTTCTTTTACTGGTAACCGCTTTGACACTATGGGGCGGGGTTGCTGATTTTGAGACATTTGTTCAGGAGGAAGCGGAAGACGAAATGCCGCCTTCTGCCTCTTTTGCGATCTTAAAAGGTGATCAGATCATCTATGAAAGCAGTTTTGGTTATAACGATGCCAACAAAAGTCAAGCGACCTCTTTAGAGAGTGTCTATCATGTCTTTTCACTGACCAAAATTTTAGCTGCAACCTTGGTGATGCAACTCGTTGACGAAGGGGTGATCCATCTTGATGATCCGGTAGAGAAGTACCTGCCACGTTTTAGAGCGAAGTATGATGATCAAAATGTAACAGTCACCATCTTAAACCTGCTCAACCACAGTTCAGGGATCAGTGATCGCTCTTCAGAGGTACGTCCACTTACTGATGATAACTATTATGCATATGCCAAAGCCCATGATATTGAGATCGTTAAGTATATAGAGCTTCCCCATCTACCCGGAAGTGAGGCAAAGTATTCGAGTGCAGAGTACATCATTTTAAGTCGTATCATCGAAAAAGCGACGGGAGAAGATTTTGGTGACCTGGTGATGAAGCGCATTATCAAACCGGCCAAGATGGAGCAGAGTGGTTTTACCTATACAGATGAGATGGCAGAGAACCAGGTCCATGGAACGATGAAGATGTTCTCTATCGTTGGTATGGCTATGAGAATGTTCATGGACAGTGCCAACAAAGACCATTGGGATGGAACAACACTCTGGCTTAAACAGTTTGATATAGGCTGGTTGGCAGCCGGTGGTCTGGTGGCACCAGTTCACGACATGGCGCTTTTTCTCTCGGCGTACCATAATCATATCCTGCTAAACGAAAAAACCAAAAAGATCTTTTTAGAGACCCCAACGGTTCATGTGGATTCCTGGATGGCACCTCAAGAAGATATATCGTTTGGGATTGGTTGGTATCACATCAGAGACAAGGGTGAGTTCTACTACCAACATCAAGGTCTTGGGCCTGGTTTTAGAACAATGATCCGTATTTATCCTAAGTATGACCTATCTTTTGTCATCTTGACTTCTCAAACAGAGACAGACATCGACAGTTGGGGTGACCGTTTGATCAATGATGTCAAAGGAGGACTGCTGTGAAACGGATCGTAGTGACAGGCTTGGGCATGATCAACGCTTTGGGCCATGACAAAAGTTCTTTTGAGAAGATCGTGTCCGGGGAGTGTGGCATCGATGCTATAACACTATGTGACAGTAGTGAGTTAGAGTGTAAAATAGCAGCTGAAGTAAAAGAGTTTGACGCCTCAAGTGTGATGAAAAAACGGGAGCAAAAAAAGGCAGACCGTTTTATACAGTTAGGTTTGCATGCGGCTATGGAGGCCTTTGAGGATGCTGGTCTTGAAACAGTAAATACGGAAGCATTTGGTGTGGTCAGTGCAAACTGCTTGGTAGGTATAGGCTCTATAGAAACGGCGGCAGACATTAAAAACAGCTCCAAGCTTTCACATATCTCTCCTTTTTTAATCCCTTCATACATGCCAAATATGCTTGCTGGACAGGTTTCGATGAAGTTTGACTTTAGAGGAGCGAACTTAAGTGAAAACACGGCTTGTGCAGCGGGAACACATGCTATTATAGAAGCGTATAAGACGCTGCAGTTCTCTAAAGGCGAGGGAATGCTTGTTGTAGGAGCAGAAGCAGGTATTACACCGCTGGCTCTTGGTGGTTTTGGTGCTATGAATGCACTTTGCAGTGATCATAATGCCTCTCCTAAAGAGGCAGTTTCACCTTTTGACAAAAGTAGAAGTGGTTTTGTGATGGGTGAGGGTGCAGGAGCCTTGGTTTTAGAGACCTTAGAACATGCTCAAAAACGTGGGGCCAAGATCTATGCTGAGGTTGTGGGCTTTGGTGAGAGTGCGGATGCTTATCACATCTCAACACCACAGCCAGAGTCGCGTGGGGCTATAGCTGCCATGCAGGATGCTTACGAGATGGCAGGCAGTCCCAAAATAGACTATATCAATGCTCATGGTACAAGTACCTACTATAATGATATTAGAGAGGCAAAAGCGATCGCTACAGTTTTTGGAGCGACACAGCCTTATGTGAGTTCTATAAAGGGACAGATAGGTCATACATTAGGTGCAGCAGGTGCTATAGAGGCAGTTGTTTCACTAATGGCTATGGAAGCCAATATATTACCGCCTGTTATAAACTATCAAGAGAGTGAAGCGGAGATGGAGACTATTAACCTGGTTAAAAACAGAGCGCTCTCGGTTGAAGTTGACCATCTGCTTAGTTGTAATTTTGGCTTTGGAGGAACTAATGCAGCCATTATCTTCAAGAAGCTTCTTTAAGAGGTCTTATCTGTGTAAATCCGCGTGATTTGCGGAGAAAAACCTCTTCTCTCCTAGCCCAATATCCTGGCTTAATGATTATCCAACAACTTTGAGTTATAATAATTACCAATAGAATTTTACTTTTATAATATTAGGAACCTTATGTACTTAAAAAATGAGAAGTTTGCTCTGTGGGCAGACTTTATAGAGCGTGATTATTTAGATAAAGAGTTCAAGACCTTGATCAGCGAGGGGATCATTAATGGTGCCACTTCCAATCCGGCGATCTTTAAAAATGCCATCTTGACCTCACCTGCTTATAAAAAACAGTTGGCCTCGTTAGAGGGACTTGATGCCAAGTCCAAGTATGAAGCGGTTGCGATCTTTGACATTCAAAAAGCGGCAGATATCTTGCGTCCACTCTATGATGCTAACGATGATGGTTATGTGAGTATCGAAGTTGATCCGATGTTATGTGATGATGCTGAGGCTACTATTGCAGAGGGCGCGCGTCTGCATAAAAGTATAGATCGTCCCAATGTCATGATCAAAGTGCCTGCAACTGAGGCAGGTTATGTCGCCATGAAAGCACTTGTCTCTCAGGGTATCGCTGTAAATGCGACCTTGATCTTCTCTAAAGAGCAAGCCTTATCGTGTGCTGATGCTTTTGAAGCAGGCCAAAAAGAGGGTGGTAGCTCTGTTGACACTGTGATCAGTGTCTTTGTTAGCCGTATTGATAGAGCGATGGATGCAGAACTGGTAGCCAAGGGGGTCACACCTTCTCTGGCGGGAAACTATAATGCTGCGATGATCTATAGTGCTATTGAAACTAAGGGTGTTGCGCGTTGTCGTACACTCTTCGCTTCTACAGGCGTGAAGGGCGATGATCTTCGTCCTTCGTACTATATTGATGAGCTCTTGGCAGCACATTCAGTGAACACAGCACCTATTGAGACTATTGCCGCCTTTGTCAAAGGTGGTGACAAGCAGGTGAAGTTACCACTGGATGCTAAGATGATCGATGAACATTTTGAAAAGATCAAAGCCGTAGGTATAGATTTTGATGCGGTAGTCTCTA
>JALWKG010000058.1 GCA_027081565.1 Helicobacteraceae bacterium | reverse complement strand
ACATTACGCTTTTTTTACAAATTCCTGTTTGAGTTTGATCGCACCGACACCAGGGACTTTACAGTCGATGTTATGGCCATCACTTCCTTCAACAAGACGGATACCTTTGATCTTGGTTCCTACTTTGATACCGTCGCTGCTTCCTTTGACTTTTAGGTCTTTAATAACTGTGACCATATCGCCATCTTGAAGAAGGTTACCGTTAGCATCTCTTACAACTAGTCCCTCTTCTTCAACCGCATTTTTACTCCACTCATGTGCACATTCTGGACAGACGTAAAGCTCGCCGTCTTCATAAGTATATTCGCTGCCGCACTCCGGGCATTTTGGTAGTTGTTCCATTAATGGTTCCTTTAGATATAAGAGAGACCGCTGAGTAATACCTGAGTCATTTTCAGAGGGATTTACAGCGGTCTCATTGGGCGTATTATAGCGCTTCTCACTTAAGCTACAATGATGCATGAAAGCGCTTGAGAAGCGCCCTATTCTTCTGGCTCTGCGGCAAGTACTGCTTGACCAGTTCGTGAAAAGCTTTGGAGTGGTTCATGTGGACCATGTGGGCGAGTTCGTGGACAACGACGTACTCTATGCACTCTTTTGGTGCCTGCATAAGGTGGATGTTAAAGGTGATGACCCCGTTGCTTCGGCAGTTTCCCCATTGGCGTTTCATACGTCTGAGTTTCATCTCTTTGGGTTGAAGGCCCATTCTGTCAGCATACTCTTCTAAGGCCTGACTCAAATAGTGCTGCGCCTCTTTTTTGTAGAAGTTCTGATAGTGCAGGATGATCTCTTTGTCCGTGGCCTTTTGACACTTCTGATGGAGTTTGTGAAAAAGAGGGTCATCTTCGAGCCTACAGCATGTTCCCAGGTAGAGGATCTCTTCTCCCAGCTTGACCTGTGGCTTTTGTGCGACTTTCTGCAAAGCTTTTATGATCCAAGCCTCTTTTTCATCGATGAGGGCATCTATCTTCTTTTGGCTTACTCTTGATGAACTGACCTTCACCACACCATCATCCCCTATACGCAGGTAGATGTTGCGCATACGGGGTTTGACAGTATGAACGATGTCAAAACCTTTATAGTTATAACTTTTAGTATTCAAGTGTTTTCCTGATGACACGATAGTGTTCGAGCTTCTCTTCGAACTTCATCGCTGCATAGGCTGGAGAGGTCGATGGTAATAAAGTGGTAGGCAGCTCAATCTCACTGAAGTGCTTTTTATACCCCTGCTCTGCTTTTCGTCCCGTAAAGAAGAGATGTCTTATGTTCGGATGTTTCTTGAAAAAGGCACGAAAGTCGTTGGGCTCGAGGTCTTTGAGGTTGGCATCACTGGAGTTCCCGTCTTCTCTTCTCAATGCACCGTAGGTATCCCAAAGCGCGATACTGTGCTGTAGTGCAAAGTCTCTGCGCTCGTCATTGCTCTTAAGTGTCACATTGAACAGTTGTTCCATAATAGGCCAAAACTGGTTTCTCGGATGGGCATAGTAGAAGTTCTGCTCAAATGATTT
>JALWKG010000057.1 GCA_027081565.1 Helicobacteraceae bacterium | reverse complement strand
CCGATCATGTGTAGGACTTGTTGCTCAGGGCAAACATCCTTACACTTCATACACAAGGTACACGCTTCTTCATCGTGGTGTACTCTTATGAGACTAAACTTGCCCAGTAGGCTATACATTCCACCCAATGGACAGACATGTCCACACCATCCGTTTTTCAAAACGAACAGATCAAAAAGAAAGATAACAGCAATCGCAGCCCAACCAAAGCCCATGCCAAAGACAAGACCTCTGTGAACCATCGATATCGGTGAGATAAACTCAAAAGCGGTCACACCCATCACAGCAGAGACAACAAGACCAAGCCCCAAGACCCAGTAACGCGTCACTCTTTTAACAGGCACCTTACCGTTTTGAACACGGTTGATCTCCAGTTTTTCACGTAACCAAGCAGCAGCATCTGTCACCATGTTAATGGGACAGACCCAAGAACAAAATGCTCTACCACCGATCAGCATGTAAAACACTGTCACAACCGCTGCCCCAATAAGTAGATCCATCGCTAACGCTGCACCTGCTACAAGCATTTGCAGCGCTGCGTATGGATCACTCATCGGAATCACACCTAAAATAATAGATGAACTCAAGTTACCTTGAAGCAGTGTCCATCCCCATGCATTTGCACCAAAGTACAGTACCAAAAGCCCAATCTGAGTTATGCGTCGTAAAATAAGGTAGCGGTAGTTGTTCCATACAGTTTTCATTAGTACAGATCCCCGCTATCGTTTAACGAATCCATGGCAGACTTCTCACTCAATCGTGTTTTGGTGTTAATGGCTTTAGCATCTTTGACACGTTTGTCATCAGCCTTGTCCCACCCTTTGATATAGTGATCACCTGCTTTACCTGTCGAGACTTCTCTCGGCAAAACAAAGATAGATGCTTTTTCTGTTACACATGCCAGTTCACACATACCGCAACCGGTACAGACATCATTATGAACAACAGGCTTCATAAACGCATGTTTACCTGTTCTCTCATTTTTAGCATACTCGATCGTGATCGCTTCACCCAAAATAGGACAAGCACGATAACAGGCATCACACTGGATACCCCAAAAAGCGATACAGCTCTCTTGGTCAATGACCGCAAGTCCCATATCGATCTCTCTGATGTCAAGTACACCATCTTTTGTGACACTCGCTTCATCCAGAGCACCCGTCGGACAGACAGGTACACAAGGAATATCGTCACACATATAACATGGTACTTCTCTTGGTATAAAAAATGGTGTTCCCACCGGTTTGTGATCACCAGGCGCCGCAAGAACCAAAGTATCAAAAGGACATGCTTCTACACATAACCCACACTTTATACACGTCTTCAAAAAGTCTTCTTCCATAAGTGCACCCGGTGGACGAAGCAATAGCGTTGATGCTGTCACTTCATCTACATAAGCACTCCACACAAAACCGCCCAATGTGGCTAAACCAGCACCACGCGCCATGTTAAGAATAAACTTTCGTCTGTCGCTAATAGGTTCTCGACTACTTTTGCTCACAACTGTTTCCTTACCTTTTTTCTCTAATCACTTATGCTTTGTAAATTTTTACAGCACATTTTTTGAAGTCAGTCTGTTTAGACATTGGACATGTCGCATCAAGACAAACTTTGTTGATAAAGACTTTTTCATCAAACCATGGCACAAAGACAAGTCCTTGTGGCGGTCGGTTACGTCCACGTGTCTCAACACGGGCCTTAACACGTCCACGACGAGACTCAACCCATACCATTCCACCACGCTTCACTTGCTGCTCTTTTGCATCTTCTGGGTGCATGTAACAGAGTGCTTCTGGTACCGCACGATAAAGCTCAGGTACACGCATAGTCATTGTTCCAGAGTGCCAGTGCTCAAGCACACGACCGGTTGCTAGCCATACTGGGTACTCTTTGTCTGGCATTTCTGGAGGGTCCATGTACGGACGTGCAAAGATCTTCGCTTTGTTTTTAAGTGGTGTCTTTTTCGAGTCTTTATCTTTACCCGTCAAGTTACCATGCTGAAGTGCCTTAGCAATCTTACCATAGAATGCAAACTCATCGTCTGTACCCTTTGTCTCTTTAGCAGCATATGGATCGTACTTGGAGTTGAAGCGCCACTGTGTCTCTTTACCATCAACAACAGGCCACTTGAGTCCACGAACTTTATGATAAACATCAAACGGTGCCAAGTCATGTCCATGACCACGGCCAAATGAAGCATACTCTTCGAAGAGATACTTATGGATAAAGAAGCCATAACCCTCAAAGACCTTACCATCAGAACCAACAACCTTACGCTCATCACCATAACCCTCAGAGTTATCGTAACCTTTTTGGATAGGATCATTTTGATCTAGTTTGTAAGCTTTTGCTTTTTCATTGGCAAAAAGGATCTCAAACATTGTTGTGTCACCTTTATAACCCATAGCCTTAGCTTTGGCACGAACATCTTCCAGTGGTGTCTTACGTTTACCAGAAGGCTTGTACTCACCCCAAACATCATCAACAGTAAAGCGCTTAGAGAGCTCAACCCACTGCCATGTATCAGACATCGCATCACCTACCGGTAATACTTGCTGACGCCAGTGTTGTGTACGACGCTCGGCATTTCCGTATGCTCCCCACTTCTCATACATCATCGCTGATGGTAAGATAAGGTCAGAGACTTTAGCCGAGATACCTGGATAACCATCAGACGTTACGATGAAGTTGTCCATCTCACGCGCTGCTTTGATCCAGTGACTTGCAGATGCAGAATCTTGGTAAGCATTACATACGTTAACCCATGCAAACTTCACAAGGCCATCTTCGATGTCACGGTGAATCTGCATGATATGCTGTTTACCAACACCGTTAAGTGTACCATCAGGGATCATCCACTGCTTCTCAGCAATTTTACGGTGTGCTGGTACTTTAACCATAAGGTCTGCTGGCAGACGGTGGGTAAAGGTTCCAACTTCACGTGCAGTACCACAAGCAGAAGGCTGACCAGTAAGAGAGAATGCTCCCGAACCTGGACGCGCTTGCTTGTTAAGTAGGAAGTGAACGTTGTATGCAAGAGTATTGTCCCAAGTACCACGTGTGTGTTGGTTCATACCCATAGTCCAGAAAGAGACGACTTTACGATCTTTCTCGATATAAAGCGCTGCAAGTTCTTGAAGTTTTTTCTTGAACTGCTCGATATCCTCGTTTGGATCACCTTTTACAATAGATGCTGTATAGTCTAAAGTATATGGTGCAAGAGATTTTTTATAATCTTCAAATGAGATTTCCCAGTGGCCTAATGTACCACCATTGTTTTTCATAGTGTCACCAGCTTTATAACCAAATGGCTCTAGTGCAGGACCCTCTTTAGCTGAGACCTCTTTTTGCATCTCTTTAGAGACTGTTTCCATCTCTTTAGCAGTGTATTTACCCTCTTTTATAGACTTGTCATCTGAACGACGTAGACCATAACCAAGGTTTACTGGACCTGCTGCAAACACAATGTGCTTTTTAACAAAGTCCCAGTCAATAGCATCTGGATGGTTGTAGACGATCTCACGTGCTACATAGTTCCAAAGTGCTGTATCGGTGTTTGGAGAGAAGATGATCTCTGTATCTGCAAGGTCAGACGTACGGTGTGTGTAAGTCTGAATAGAGATCACTTTAACACGATCTGGATCAGAAAGTTTTCTGTCTGTTACACGTGACCAAAGAATTGGGTGCATTTCTGCCATGTTTGAACCCCAAGATACAACTGTATCTGTAAGCTCAATATCATCATAACAACCAGAAGGCTCATCAATACCAAAAGTCTGATAAAAACCAACAACCGCAGATGCCATACAGTGACGTGCATTAGGGTCGATGGCGTTAGAGCGGAAACCTGCTTTCATCATCTTTTGAGCAGCGTAACCTTCCATAACAGTGTACTGTCCAGAAGCGAAGACTGCAACGCCCTCTGGACCTTTCTCTTTAAGGGTCTTTTTAATGTTGAATTCCATCTCATCAAAAGCACGCTTCCATGAAACAGGAGCGAACTTACCCTTTTTATCAAAGTTTCCATCTTTGTCAACACGAAGAAGAGGCTGTGTCAGTCTGTCTGCTCCGTACATGATCTTCGCATTAAAGTAACCCTTAATACAGTTTAGACCACGGTTTACTGGTGCCGCTGGGTCACCCTTGACAGCGACGATCTTACGATCAGCGCCCTCACCTTTGGTTGCCATCATAATTCCACAACCCGTACCACAGAAACGACATGCCGCTTTATCCCAGCGCCAGTCGTTACCCGCAGCATCAGCCTTAGCCTGTACCTCAGTAGGTACTGCCATCCCAATAGCACTAGCAGCTGAAGCAGCTGCCGCAGACTTCAGAAAGTCTCTTCTTTCCATTGCCATGTGAACTCCTTAAATTTAGTCATAATTGAAAAGTTAATTTCCAATAATGTTAATATTAGCACTCTCGCCAATATTTCAATTTGACTTAGGTCAAGTATAGCACTATAAGCGATAATTTATGGAATGATGTTGTGAAGATGTTATATATTGAAACTAATTTTTATTTAAGTTTATAGAAAATATGTTTTTTAGAAAGAATTTATGAGATATTATTTTTATAAAACCAATAGATTTTGTTTTCATTTAGTCAAATTTCAATATTAGTTTTGTAAATGAGCAGGGAACATTATTTACCCTGACTCTTTTATTAGTTAGATCCTATCTGGAGTCATATCAGCAGTCCTATTGTCATCAGATTTATCTACCTCAGAGTGAGAAGCTTCTCTGTCTATAGGCTCAATTTGATCCTGAGTATCTGTTTCACTTGCATCAGAAGTTGATCTGTCATTAATCTCAGTTTCAGCTGCTTGTGCTTCAGCATCATCTAAAGTCACAATACTCATACTGTTGATAAGATCCGTCTCATGTTCGGCTGCTTCGAGACCATCTTGTAAATAGATATCATAACGCGCCCTATACTCATCATGGATATGTACTAGATCTTCTTGGGATAACTCTGCTGTGTTATTGATATCATTTTCTACAGCATATTTAAATACTGTATCTGAAAGTGCTTCGATCGCTTGATCATTGCCTGGAACACTATTAGCAATAGCGACTTCATCAATACCGAGATCACCTACTAAGAATGTCTTTATATTCTCGTTAGATGACAGAGTCGTTGCTAAGGTCACTACGTTCCCTTCTGCAGTTTCTAAGTGAAGTGTATTTTCAACTTCTCCTGCATCAATAGTGCCATTTCTGTTGACATCTATGTACCCTCCGGTTGAGACAACTGGATACTCTACTTCTTGATCAAAAACATATTGACCTTTACCTATTTCACGAGCTAAAGTCCCATTAGCATCTGCTAATGTAGCACCTAATATAGGGCCACGTTCAACTGTAAATGTTGTACTAGAAGATGTTGCAGGTTGATCATTAATTGTGGTCAAACTTGTGTCTCCACAACCTGTAAACAGTGTCGTTGCAACAATCAAACTTAGTAAATATGAATTTTTCATTTTAAACTCCTTGAGTATTTAGATTAATGTAGTTTAAAACAGTATTGTGAAGATAGAATGAAGATTGACGAAAGAAGCTCTTGTTATTTTTATATACATTTTAAACAGAGCGTATAAAGGTTTTATAATAACGATGCTAATAACACTCCGCTAACACTGTTTGATTAAACTTCTACATAACTTTAATAGAGGTGAATATGAAAAGTCTAATTTTATTTTTGGTAGTAAGTGTGTTTTTGGTGGGGTGTAGAGATCATGAAGAGATAACAACCTATAGCAATTCGATCTATTATGGTGATGTCAATAGTGATATGGTAATCGGGATAGATGTAGACAATATGTCTTTAAAAAGTGTTGTAGCGAGTAATGGTCATACCCCTTATGAGATCTCCACAGCTTTTGGCAACGACCTTTATGTTATCAATCGAAAAGATTATACGATAGGGATCTTTGACAGCGATAGTGACGCTATTGTCTCAGAAGTCAACTTGAACTTTATGCCCCGCTCTACATCAATCCATGGCAGTGATACACTGATCTCAAGTGTTGATGAACCAAGTGAAGCTATCATAACTGAAAACATAGCTTCAAACACATATAGTGATTCTCCTTACCTATTACCAACCTCGTTTGGCGGCTCAAATGCAACGGGTCATCCTGTTTGGATAGATGACAACTACTTTTTATTATTAGATAGAACAGAAAATACAATAGAACTTTATCAAAAAGGGATCTACACCCCTGTCTCAAAAGTCACAACATCAAGCAGTGTACACCATGTATTAAACCGAGATGGTACTTTTTATGGCATTTTAGAAGGTAAACAAAACAGTGTCTCTCCTGGAGTACTTAAATTTGGTGTTAGTAACGGTCGTATTACTGTTATACAAGAAAGACTGTTGAGTACTCTCTCTGCTTTACCTACAGACTTCAATAGTGAGACATGGGGTTTTCATCATGGTGCACTGCATCCACATGCTGATTATATCTACTTAGGTTCAGCAGAAGGTAATGTCTTTGTCTTGGACTTAGAGACACTGAGCCTTGCAGATACTTTTGTATCTGGAAAAGGAATAGGCCATTTTCTTTTTTACAATAATCTTCTGATCACAACAAATCATTATGACACTTTCAAATCTTTTTATGATGCACAGACACCGACAGCCAATAAATTTATAAAAAATCTCACATTGTCAGACAGGGTCTATAATGATATTACCATGCAGTCACATACTACACATATTATAAATGGCCATATCTATTTTGCATTTAACACAGATACCTCAAGTACTTTATATAAGGTTGATCTCTCTACGATAGAAGTAGCAGACTCTTTGGTTATGGATGGCCGATATCTTTTAATGGGCAGTGTTATCTCAACATCCGCCGTAACAGATGGGATGTAATATACGTATACATTGATGAGAATTAAATTAAAGTTTATCTAAAAGACATTTTGCTTTCTACGAAAAGTGGCCTTATAAGCTAACCTTCATTTGTAGAGTGAGATTAAGGGTCTAGCGGTTTCAAAAAAGTTCAGCGATTAATAACGCCACTGCATAGATATTGCTCCATATTGAAGTGTATACTTCTCTGGTGTATTGGAGATCGCTACTCTTGATTGCTTGGTCACAGACAAAGCAAAG
>JALWKG010000056.1 GCA_027081565.1 Helicobacteraceae bacterium | reverse complement strand
AAAAACCTTGTTAAGCTGCAGATAGGTGTGGCCAAGGGTAAACAGTTACACGACAAACGCCAAGACCTCAAAGAAAAAGATATGAAGCGAGACATCGCTAGGGCGATGAAAGAGTTCTAGTGATAAAGGGTGAAAGCATCTCTTTAGTGCCATAGCGGCTAGCATAGGAAGATGGGCTTTTGCTCATCTTCCGTTAAAATGATAGTGAGCGATGAAAGAGTTCTAGCGATAGATGGCGAAAAGTAAACTCTACTTGATCTTTGGAGCACTTTCTATGAGAGTTTTATTGCTTGAAAAATAGTAATACCAAGCGCCACTAATGCAGAGCCTATAGCAACATAGTCCGTTCTCTTGACCCTTTTATAGATCTTTTCAAGATCTTCATCTTCGAGCTCTCTAAACTGCTTAGAACGTATATATTTGAGTCCACGTTGAAAAGCATCATCAGCGAGTTGAATCCGCCACTTTGGACGTCCCATCTCTTCATAGAGCTTTTTATGTGCACTTTCTAAATGACTGAAAAAACTCTGTATAGTTAAGATCTGAAAGATCATCGCTACTATAAACAGCAATGCCAGTGAGGTAAAGAGGGTGTTTAACATTAGCCCTCTATGTTATAAGCAAGTACAGCAGGTTCTGAGAAGTTAGGAACCTCATCATAAGTAAATACGGCATAGTACTTAGAGACCTCAGTATCACCAAAGTTATCAAAAGTATAGGTATCCATACCACCATAAAGTTTTTGACCATCATACGGTGTTGAAGGGATATGAAATGGGTTTTTAACCACAATAACACCTTTAAAAGCGTCATCGTCTGGTCTTTTCCAGTCAAGTCTGATCATGCCATTTTCGACACTGCTTCTTAGGTTACTCACTGGAGCTACGGCGTTACGACGTTTTTTGATGTAGTTTAAGATAAGACGTGGACGCTGTTCGCGTTTGGCATCCAACCAGTTCACGGACTCATTTTTAGCAAACGCTTTTGGCGATGAAGCTTTAATAACAAAAACGATCTTTTCGTTGGCCTGAATGGTACTTACCATCTCTTCAATAGCAAGCGAGTCAAAGACAAAACGTTGAGAGCGGTCTTCACGCAGCTCTGCCACACTTACCTCATAACCAACACGCTCGATCACTTCACGTTCATGCATCTTCTCATAACTTTTTTCACCATCACCCATCTTGACCATCTCAAGGTGATAACGGATGTTGCCGTTGGCCTTGATATTACGAGCATCCATCTCCAAGTATGCTTCAGAGATGATCGTGTTTTGCATGTCCAAGATCTGTACCATGTCAAACTCGATACAGCCATAAATACGGCTTGCATTTTTGTCAAAACCGGCAACCAGACTCTCCTCTTTGACCTGATCTTTAGTGATCGTGTATTCATGTTGAGAGTAGAGTTCCAGCTTCGCGTCTTCAAGTGTATAGGTCAACTCCAGTTTTGGACGGAAGGTCAGTCCTCCGCTGTATGGTCCATAACCTATGTCCCACTGCATCAGCTGTGAACCACGGCTCAA
>JALWKG010000055.1 GCA_027081565.1 Helicobacteraceae bacterium | reverse complement strand
ATCTTATCAATGTTATTAATACTCAGTGTTGTTACTTGCGTACTCGTAGCCTCATCGCTAAGGTCTATAGTTGCCACCTTGTCATCAAAAGTGCTCTCTTCAAAACCACCACCTTGTAGAGAGTTTACTGAGACCGCTATACTCTCCATACCTTCTTTGTAGGCATCATCAATAGCATGTATCTTAAATACGGCCTCATTTGTACCTTGAGAGAGGAGAACACTGCTTGGAGCATCGTAATCTTCACCTAATGTAGCGCTACCGCCATACTGTAGACTAACATTAAGGTCTTCATAACTTGTCTGTGTTGACTTTATATAACAGAGTGCTATTGCATTGTCTTCACGCAATGTTTTTACACACGTTATAGAAAGAAGATCTGGCTTATGTACCTTACGTCCATGTTTAGGTTCATCTAAAAGCTTGGTATAGACAACACCACCAAGATCTTGAGGACGCAACGGCTCCATAAAGTTTGTACCCTCGATCTTACTGATCTTAACACTGAACAGCTCTTCGCCTTCACGTTCATTATCATCAAACGAAGTAATCTCAAAGGTCGTGTTCATGTCTCCTTTTTTGATCACTACAACACTTGGTGCTTTATAATCCACACCACGAACAGCGCCTCCGCCATAAGCAAGTGTTACATGCAGCTCTTTGTCAAGGTTTTTACTTACAGCAACCGTGTAGCGAGCAGGTTTTCCCTCTTCATACAAGATGTTATCACCTTTAATAGAAGCAAAATCAGGCTCTAAAACAACAAGTGGGTCTATCGGTGCAGGTGACAGTAAGTAGATGACTACAAGTGCTTCAAGGCCAAGTAACAGCCACAAAAGACTACAAAACTTACTTTTATAAAGATTCAAATATTTTTTCATTTTTTATATACCACCTGTACTGCCGGAGGAACCGTCAGATAAAGATTGATCCCTTTAAGATCCATGTTTTTGATCTCTATACTTTCGTCAAGTTTAAAAGCCTGCATCAAACTCTCTAAAGCCATCTTCCCTATGGCATTGTCTTCAAGAGCCGTCAAAATAGCATCTTGCTTTTTGAAAGGAACCTTTTTGATCATCACAAAGCTTGCTATCATCATGGGCGGGATAGAGGTCTTGACGGAGATCGCATTAATATCATAACCGGCTTCTTGTATGAGCGGCATAGCCTTTTGAAGGTCACCAGAGAGGCCAACGACCATGGTTTTAATACCCATTTGTTGTAGATCTGATGCAGTAGAGTTACTAGAGATCAAGAAGTAGATACCCCAACCCAAAATTAAAACGGAGACAAGACCTATAGTAGTATGTTTCATTGTGACCCAGTATGATGATTTATTGTATGACAATTATTATATCAAGATATCTTTAGGAGTTGAGAAAAATCAATTTTTAGTAGTAACTTCTGTGGATATAATGTCGAAAATATATAAGGATCTCCCATCACTTTTATGATCATTAAACTCATCCACCTTTTTGCTGTCTTTACCTATGGTGGTTTTCTCTTTACCGACAACCTCTTTATGTCTAAAATGAAACAGACCCTTAGCCCAGATGAAGCGACCAAAGCCAGAGAAGCCATCATGATGCATGTCCGCAAGATCGTTCCCAATGCCCTGCTTATTGCCGTTGCTACGGGTATCTATATGTTTACACAGGTCTTTGGAGAGATCGGGCCCGATGGACTCAGCAGTTTTCAGATCATGCTGAGCATCAAAGCTTTTTTTGGTTTATGGCTTGGTATTAGAGGGTTTAACCAGAAGTTCTTCAAGATCAACCCATGGCTCTTTAAGAGTCATCTCTTCCCATTTGCCTTAGTCATCATCATTATCGCCCTCTCGCAACTGATGTATATTTGATCTGCTCTTTTGGCCATTTCCAAAAGGTACATATTATTTCTATGATCAGTACCGCAAGATCTCTGTCTCTTTACGCTCTTGCTGTGCCTTTTTCCAAAAGAACTCTTTTTGTTTGAGCCAGTGGGTCAGTGTAAAGTCTAGGTCTGGCCATGTTGGGGCCATGTTGACGTACATCCAGACAAAGTCTAGTGGGACTTTTTCAAACATCTCCTCAAAACTTTTACCTTTATACTTTCCAAACGTGATCTTCTCCAGCATCATAGGCTTCTCGGTCATCTCTACTAAAGTCTCTATCTTACCCTCTGCTTTTTCAAGTAAAAGTTCAAATATAAGATAGTGCCAAATGGCATCGCTCAGTGCGTCATGGGCGTCCAGTCTCTCTAAACCCACCTCTTTTGCAACAGAGAGCGCTTTTTTGTCAAGACCATACTGTTTGATGAGGTCTTCAAGTTTATAACTTGGTGCCTCTTTTAAAAGTAGTCTTGCACAGCGGTCTGTGTCCACTTTTTGCATCTTGATCTCTAACTCTTCATGTTCTAACATCACTAGGTCAAGCTCATTGCCATGAGAGACAAAGTAGTTACTTTCAAGATTTCCTCTTTCAAGCTCTAGAAAACTCTCCGTCTCATAAGGCCAGTACTTCTCCTCAAGCATAGCATTGGTGATGTGGTGGATCGCGACAACAGCATCGTTCATCTCTATATCTGTGTAGCAGAGGTCATTAAAAGCCTCTTTTTTGTCACCTTGTACTTTTAAAAAAGCCAACTGTATTAAACGGTCGTTTTTATAGTCGATGCCTGTGGATTCTACATCTACGAAATAGAGGGTTGGTGTCATGATATGCCTTTGTATTTTATAATTTATTTTGAATCAAGATGAGACTTTTTAGAGACCCTGTATTGTGTAAGGATCTGCTGCTCTACTTTTTGAGCCTCTTTGACATCTATAATATAGACTGAAGAGGTGTACGTTTTAACCACTACCGTCTCGCTGCTCTCATCTATGATCTTGGCCAAGTCGGTTAGGGAGTGTATCTCTGTACCGTTAACACTTTTGACGATCTCGTTTGAGGGACTGTAACCGGCATTGATCTTGTTGTAAAGAGCACCTTGTAACACAACGATCTCCTGGTCATCACTCTTGGTAATATCCGCATGACGAAAGGCATATAAAAAGTCCACAGGTGCTTTTTTATCCCAGTCTTTTCCCCATGCACCAAGGTAGTTCTGTGTCAATGGTGTAAAGACCATCCCTGCAAAGATGTAGTACCGCGGCATTTTCTCATGCTCGAAAGGTATTTTGGAGACATGCCCTTTCAGTGGCATAGCCACCTCTAAGACCTTGCCTTGTCGTAAGATCTTGAAATGTACCTCTTCACCTATAAAGTGCTTTTTAATCGCGTAGTTGGTCGAGACTTTTTTGATCTCTTGGGTTGAGATGGAGTTGTCGTCTGCTATGGCATGACCGTCCACTTCCAAGATGACATCATCGGGTTTCAAGTAACCATCAGCAGAACTCCCCTGAATGATAGAAGTCACCAAAACACCTGAACGTTTTTGTGTTTTATAGTACTGCTTCAGCGCACGGTTCTCCATCTCTTGTATGTAGACACCATCATCCGGAAAGCCATCGTAGCGGCCATCTTCTATATCTTTCAAAAAGTGCTTTATAATGGGTGTTGGGATGATATAACCGATGCTGTTGGACAAAGTCATCCCCTGCATTGCAATACCAACGATCTCTCCGGACTTGTTAAACGCTGGTCCACCACTGTTGCCCGGGTTGATCGCAGCATCGATCTGAATCGACAAAAAGTCTATAGCACTATGCACATATACTGTCTGCTCTATACGAGAGACGATCCCCTTGGTAATAGAGATCTGTGTCCCACCTGTAGGATAGCCATAAACGGCCACACCATCTTGACGTTTGGGTAATGAACCAATAGTCATCGGTGTTATCTTCTCAAAAAATATCTCATCTTTGACCTCAAGAAGTGCCAAGTCCGCATCATGTGCGATCCACTTTACTTCTGCAAAATACTTCTTGGGATCCAGACTTTTTTGTACTTCTAGGTAGGTGGCATTAGAGACAACATGTGCTGCCGTCAAGATCTGGTTGCCTTTTATGACAACACCTGTACCCGTCGAAGCACTCTGTCCGTGCATGCTCCAAGGCACATAGTAGTTGGGTGTTACTGCGTAAGAAAATATTTTAATGACAGCAGCACTGTTTTTTTCGATGATCTTGTCAGTATGAAAGTCTGATGCAAACATAAAAAGAGGTAGTATTAATAAAAGGTATCGCATTAAAATTCCTTAGAAGCTGATGAATATTAGCATGTATCATAACATCAATCACGTAAACCACTCTGAACAAAAAGGTTTCTTCAGTATAATTGCATTTATTATAATCTACTCTTTTATCAAGGACCAAAAATGGGTTTAGCAATCGGCCTCGTAGGGCTACCAAATGTCGGGAAATCAACTACTTTTAACGCACTTACCAAAGCACAAAATGCAGAGGCAGCTAACTACCCTTTTTGTACCATAGAGCCGAACAAGGCCATCGTTCCTGTTCCGGACAAGCGTCTTGATGAATTGGCAAAGATCGTCAACCCTGAGCGTATTCAGCACTCTACACTTGACTTCGTAGACATTGCAGGTCTGGTCAAGGGTGCATCCAAGGGTGAAGGTCTTGGTAACAAGTTCCTCTCCAACATCCGTGAGACAGAAGTGATCTTACAGATCGTACGTTGTTTTGAAGATGAGAACATTGTCCATACGGAAGGCTCTATTGACCCTCTGCGTGACATTGAGATCATCGAGACAGAGCTTATCTTAGCTGATGTCGAAGCACTAAGTAACCGTATGGATCGTCTTAAAAAGCAGGCACGTGTTGACAAAAGTGCAGCAGGCCTTATGGAAGCAGCAGAAAGACTTGCTGAATTCCTTGCTGATGGTAACCTTGCACGTAACTTCCCAGAGGTAGAGAGCGAAGAGTTCATCCAACTTGACCAAGAGCTACGTCTGTTAACCTCTAAAGAGATCATGTACGGTGCCAATGTAGACGAAGATGGTATTGCTGAAGATAACGAGTTTGTAAAGCTTGTAAAAGAACACGCTGCAACACATAACTGTGAAGTGGTAAAGCTTTGTGCAAAGTTCGAAGAAGAGCTTGTAGGTATGGACGATGACGAAGCAAATGACTTCTTAGAAGAGATGGGCATCGAAGAGTCTGGTCTTGCACAGATTATCCACAAAGGTTTTGAAAAGCTAGGTCTTATGAGCTACTTCACTGCCGGTGTCAAAGAAGTTAGAGCATGGACAGTACGTCAAGGCTCAACAGCACCAAAAGCAGCCGCCGTCATCCACAATGACTTTGAAAAAGGTTTCATCCGTGCTGAGGTCATCGCTTACGAGGACTTCATCGCCAACGGTGGAGAAGCCGGTGCCAAAGATGCAGGTAAGATGCGTCTTGAAGGTAAAGAGTACATCGTCCAAGATGGCGATGTTATGCACTTTAGATTTAACGTTTGATCTAACCCTGCCTACCACCCTTTCCAAGGGGTGGTAACAAGCAAACTTCTATAAAAACTTTTCAAATTTCTTGATCTTTTCATCTCTTGTTTTATAATCATGCATATATTTTTTTACGACACTCCAAAACTCTTTAGAGTGGTTCTTGTGCTTAATATGACTTAACTCGTGAATAATCACATACTCTATCAAAGCGCTACTTATCTTCATTAGGTGGTAGTTAAATGAGATGCGATTGGTAGCAGAACACGAACCCCACCGTTTCTCTGCTTTTCTAAATGAGATATGCTCAGGTTGCACTTGCATAATCTTTGAGTACTTCTTGAGTAAAGGGGTGATTTTCTTTACAGCTTTCTCTTTATAAAACGCATCAATAGCTTTGTTGATAGCGACTTGGTTACACTTCAAAGGTACGGTGATTTTAAACTTAGAGTGCGTGAACGCAACACTTACCTTGTCTACATCATCTTCGAGTACCTCGACATAATAGCTTTTACCTAAGTAGTAGAGCCTGGCACCTGTAACGATTTCAACATCAGAAGTACTTTTATACCCCTCTAAGTGCTTAACAATCCAACTCGCTTTTTTAAGAACAAGCGCTTCAATGCTCTTTAACTCAGTCTCATTGCTAGTTTTAACAAGTACCCCATTTTTATCGACATTGATATAAGTGTTTTTTAGAGACTTCTTTCTCTCAACTGTGTACTCAATGGTAGTCGTTCCGTACGCTACAAAAGGCATCTAAAACTCACGAGGCATTTTCAACAAGTTTTTGCACTATCTCTTTTGATAGGCTTCGCTCAAGATGATGCTCTTTAAGCAGAGGCTTAATGGCATTTCTCATATCTTTTTGAGCACCACTTTGAGTAAGAATAGCTTTCTCTCTTAGGTACGGAGCCAAAAGCGCATAGAGGGCTAAAGTAAACTCAGTTGGTGTATCGGTAAGTGCTTCAACGATGTTATAAACCAACAACTGCTTTTCACTCTCAAGACCCACACTCAAATGTTTGTGTTTATGTCGTTCTATCACCTCTTCCATCTGTGTAAAGAGGTCTAGTATGGCTTGTTTTCTGTCACCCTTGCGTTCCAGTAGTATCTTTTGCAACAGTTCAGAGAGTTCCAGTGCCAATAAGGGGTTCTTTTCCTCATTTGCCTTGATGATAGACTTTGCTTTATCAAGGGGATTGTGTTTCCCTTTTTTAGTCAGTTCTTGTTTAAACTTTTGATAGTCAGAGATGTCAATAGGCGCTTCTAATAGATACTCAATCCCTGAAGCTCTTAGGTGCTCATCTATAATCATTTGAAGCTTCCGAGAGTCCTCTCTTGTTATCTTCTCTTTTTCATCTCTCACCATTAGTTTGAGTTCATTAAAAAGTCTAAAATCATAGTCAAACTTAGAGGCGAAAGGGTCAGGAAGTACGATGTTCATAGAACGGTTGAAGTCAGCTAGTATCTTTTTAAAACCATCTTTGATGTCTTGAGGTTTTAAGAACTCCACAGCTTTGAGCATAAAGTCATCTCTTTGTTCTACACGGTCATACTTGCACTTCTTGAAGTAGTTCGCAAGTTTAGTGTGGTTGTTCTCTAAAGTAGTCTTTTCACCCTCTATGTCCGTCATAACATCGTTAGGGTCTAAGTCACCACTAAAGATTTCAAGAGCTTCTACTAAATGTTTCGTAATACCTACATAGTCAACCACGTACCCTGCACTTTTACCTTTACGGGTTCTATTTACACGCGCTATTGCCTGTAAAAGGTTATGCTCTTTGAGTACCTTATCAAG
>JALWKG010000054.1 GCA_027081565.1 Helicobacteraceae bacterium | reverse complement strand
GGCTCTGAAATACATAAACAGCTTGTTTTCATTTACCTAGATCAAAAGGCCTCTTTTTGATATACCTGGTGGAACATTTCTTTTCCATACAGGGTGAAGGACGTTATGTTGGCGTGCCATCTCTTTTTCTACGTTTTGGTGGATGCAACATGCGTTGTGAAGGCTTTGGCTGTTCACAAGAGACACCATCAGGTTCACAGGTTATAGGCTGTGACACGGTCTATGCTGTTAACAGAGAACACTTTTCACAAAACTGGATAGAGATAGCTGATGCCTCACAACTGACGGCTGTTTTAGAGCTCTATGACCTTCCTCCCAATGTTGATATCGTTTTGACGGGTGGTGAGCCTCTGATGTATGCGGATGATCCTGTCTTTATCGCTTTTTTAGAGGCAATGATAGCAAAAGGACTTCGTGTTACTTTTGAAACTAACGGTTCTATGTCAGTAGACTTTGAGAAGTTTCCTGTTTATAAGCAATGTATCTTTGCCCTTTCTGTTAAACTTGAAAATAGCGGGGAGGCTTATAACAAACGCATTAAGCCCAACACCATCTTCTCTTTAGCAACCAACTCTAAAGAGGCTTTTTTTAAGTTTTCTATTGATGCGGACTCTATAAATATAGGTCTTGATGAGCAGATAGAAGAGATCATTGCACATGCACCCAACGCGCAGGTCTACTGTATGCCAGTTGGAGGTTCTAAAGCTGAGGTGGAGAAAAATGCGGAACCGCTTATAGAGTATTGTAAGGTGAAGGGTTATACTTATAGTGATCGCCTCCATATCCGTATCTGGGACGAAGTCCATGGCGTCTAAAAGTTCCAGCTTCGGCGCGATTTGCACCGGGGTTCACCTCTCTACGCACAGCAGTGCGCTATCGGGTTCACGCCCGGCACAACTCACACCACATCTGAAACTTTTATGAGAATTGAAACTTTGAAACGAGCTCTCGCTATTTTATAATCGTCTCTTTATTCTCTTTATTCTCTTGTGACTCTTGCTACATACAAACATCTCTGTATTGCGTTATAATCTACAAAAACAGAGAGATTTAAATGAAATTGTTGGATTATAAAAACTGGAGTACTAAAAAAATATTAAAAGAGTTGGCCATTATGGCTTTGATTGTTTTTGTGGCGAGTAATGTCTTTAGCTACCTCAGAAAACCTGACCTACAGAGCAGTCATCTGCCTAAGATACAGTCTGAGTTGGTCAGTGGAGAACTTTTTGATTCTAAAAAGTTTGAGGGAAAACCACTGCTCATTCACTTTTGGGCGACGTGGTGTCCGGTTTGTAAAACAGAGGCTGGCAATATTCAGACAGTCTCTGAATACTATAATGTGTTGAGTATAGCGGTGAAGTCGGGCAGTAACGAAGAGATCAGGAGCTATTTAAAAGAGCAGGGCGTTGATTACAGGGTGATCAATGATGTTGGCTCAAAGTGGGCAAGGATGTATAGCGTGGGTGTCTTCCCTACAACCTTTGTCTATAATTCAAAAGGGGAGATCGCATTTAGTGAGGTAGGCTATACGTCAACTATAG
>JALWKG010000053.1 GCA_027081565.1 Helicobacteraceae bacterium | reverse complement strand
CTTTTGTAGATCAAAAAGGTCACAGGAGAGACCAAAACGCCACTCAAAAGAATCCATCGGTATTTATAGGGCTCTTGAGGCAAGTTCTCCTCTTTTGCATTCACAGTCATAATACTTAAGATGTTTAAGACCACTACCGCGCCCACAGAGACCATGATCTGGGCAAGGGCCAAAAATTGGTTTTCTAAAAGTCCAAATACACCCGCCATCGCCAACATACTCACTAAAAAGCCAAAGGCACTGAAAAGGGGTTGTCGGTTTGTGATGGTCGCGACGGCACCACCCACTATAAAAAGGGCCAAAATAACAAAAAGACTAAGTTCTAGCACGACTGAGCTCCTCTCCAAATGCACCGTTGTGAGAGAGCAACTGCTCTTTGCCCATCACAAAGTCCTCACGACTGTTTCCCGTCAAAGAGAAGATCCCGGTGTCCATTCTAATGGCGTCACAGGGACAGGCTTCTACACAGTAGCCGCAAAAGACACACTCTAAGGTGTCGATAAAAAAGCTTTTAGGACGTTTCTCATCTAGGCCGTCCTCTCGCTCTTCAGCTTCTATAAACATACAGTTCGACGGACATGCCGTGGCACACATAAAACAGGCGACACAGGCTTCACTGCCATCTTCACGATGGGTCAAACGGTGCAGTCCACGATAACGTTCGCTGATATCTTTTGGCTGCTCTTCCGGGTACTCCAAAGTGTCTACTGCGTTGATATCCGTCACATTGTCAAAGAGATGTTTAAAGGTGACCTTGACACCATCATAGATCGCAGGCAGATAGAGTTTGTCCTGAAAACGTTCACCGTAGCGTTTGACTGTCTTGATCTTTTGACTCATAAAGAGGCTCCTACAACGATAATGGCTGTTACCAATAGATTTAGCAGGGCTAATGGCAAGAGATAGTACCACCCCAAACGCTGGACCTGATCGTAGCGAAACCTCGGTACTGTCCAGCGTATGATGATAAAAAAGATGTTAAAGAGCATTAACTTCACCACAAAGACCATGATCTGAAAGAGGGCCACCGCCAAAGTGTTGGCCAGGATGTTCTCTGTATAAAATCCCAGATAGATAAAGATGCCCTCTATAAAAAGGGCCATGATGATCAAGGCACTGCTCAAGACCTTAGTCTCAAAACCACGCCCACCGTCAGTAGAGACTGTGGCACGGACAGTGTTGTTTTTACGCATCCATTTGATGATGATGCCCACGAGAACAGGCAACATCACCATAACAGCTAAAGCGAAACTCGAAAAGTGTGCTAACAACATCTCTGTGGAGACCCAAGGCAGTTGATACCCTCCAAAAAGCATGGTGATGATGACGGCACTTGCACTGTTCATCGCAACATACTCTCCCATAAAATACATGGCAAACTTCATCGCGGTATGTTCGGTCATATAACCGGCCACGATCTCACTCTCACCCTCTGCAACTGTAAAAGGGTTACGGTTGGTCTCAGCAAAAAGCGCGATGATCAAGATGATCCCACCCAAAGGCTGTACTAAAATACCCCAAGCCGGTAAAAAGCCAAAAAAGGTACCA
>JALWKG010000052.1 GCA_027081565.1 Helicobacteraceae bacterium | reverse complement strand
TGGATAAGATATTGGCCCAACACCATCGTAAACTTGTGGCCTGGCAAGAGGCCAATAGAGTGGAAAGTCAGCTACGCGCGGAGAGCCTGTTTATGGCATGGAAGGGTGATGGCCTTGGTGTCAAAATGGCCAACACCCAACATAATGTTCTCTTTGTTCCTGCCCAGTTTCTCTACTTCGATCAGCAATATATAAGATCTAAAAATGAGTATGGTCATACATGGGCAGGACCAACTGATACAAAAGAGGTCTATAGTTACCAACCGTTACATCCTAAGATCTTAAAGCAAAACAGAGCCTATGTAAAAGGAGTGCATGCCTGTCTCTGGAGTGAAAGGGCCCCCAATGAAAAGGTCGCTGACTATCTCGTCTGGCCGCGTGCTTTAGCCTTATCCGAAGTGGCATGGACACCTCAGAAATCTAGAAATTGGAGGTATTTTCAACAAAAAATGCAAAACGGTGGCCTTCAACGACTCTCTTGCCAAAAGGTTTATTATCGTCATTTTCCTGCTGCTTCCAGACAAGATATCACAAATTAATCACATCTTTACATAGCTTGTTGTATAATAATTCATTATAGAACTTCTATATAAGAAGATACAATTATTATTATTTTAAAGATAGAAATATTTTTAGGTGGTAGTGTTTTGTAATTTTATTACTATGGGGATGATTTGAAAAGACTATTACTACCTATATTACTTGCAGGAACATCACTTCTTGCATTTGACACACGCACCCACGTCTGGATTGCACAAGAGGTCATCAACGACCTTGAAGATGGAAAAGTCACGATTGCACCTTATGGTGAATTTACGGTTGATCCTTCCATCGTCTCGGCTATTTTAGAGAACAAGTCTACCTATCGCATGGGTAACATCGGTCCTGACGGATTTCCTGATGTTATCGCCGGTCAGGTCACAGTTCACCCCGGTCTGGAAGATGGCTATATTGATGATGAGACCAATGTTATCACACAGGGTTGGAAAAGCGACACCTGGTTTCAATGGGTACTCTCTAAAGCACAAACACCTCATGAAAAAGCATTTGCATACGGCTTTTTAGGCCATGGTGCTTCTGACACTTTTGCACACACTTACGTCAACATGTATGCAGGTGATATCTTCGACATGAACGATGGTGAAACTGATGTTGAAAAACGTCATATCTTTTTAGAAAAATATATTAGTGACAGACTGCCTTCATTAAATGACAGTGATGGTAACTACCTGGGTGAGCCTTTTCAAATGGTTGCTGTCGATGATGCACTTCCTATTACGTTTATAAAAAATACACTTTTAATGAACGAAGACGTTGCAGAGCAGTACGCTCTTTCGAGTACTGCCAATTATTTGGCAAAGCTCTATGCATTTCGCCAAAAAGTTGCAGCGCTAGATGATGACAACACTGAAAACAGTGTAGCGAGTGATATCGATGTGGCTAAAGAGGAGTGTGAAGACACCTCTTGGTACCCAGGAAAGTATCTCTTCTCTATCTTCTCTTCAAGAGATGAAGCGTGTGAAGAACAGAGCTTTTTAGACCGTAAAAAA
>JALWKG010000051.1 GCA_027081565.1 Helicobacteraceae bacterium | reverse complement strand
ACCATCAGCAACTACAAAGCACCACACCTTTCCAACGGTATGGTTGGTCAGTACATTGCCTGCTTCATCACGCATCTCTTCACAGTTTCCATGGTCAGACGTCAAGACCAAAGCATAATCTTCTGCTTTTGCCTTCTCGATAATACGTCCCAGTTCATGGTCGACTGTCTCTACTGCTTTAATAGCCGCGTCTATATTTCCAGTATGTCCCACCATATCACCATTGGCAAAGTTCACTACAATAAAGTCATACGCTTCATCCATAGCATTTAAAACAGCATCGCCCACTGCCGAAGCACTCATCTCAGGCTGCATGTCATAAGTCTTGACATCTGGACTTGGAATCAGAACACGGGTTTCATTGGTGTAAGGCTCATCAAGCCCACCGTTAAAAAAGAATGTGACATGTGCATATTTTTCAGTCTCAGCAGTATGCAGTTGACGCAGGCCTGCATTGGAGATCACTTCAGCCAAGGTGTTGCGTGGTGTATCTTTTTTGAAAAGCACTGGGTAGGTAAAACTTTTATCATACTCTGTGATCGTAGCGATGTTCAAGGTAATCTCTTTACGCTCAAAGTGCTCAAAATCCGCAGCACCTAAAGCTGTCACCATCTCTCGCATACGGTCACTTCTAAAGTTAAAGGTCAGTACAGAATCTCCGTCACGCATACCCGGATAACCCTCAAATGCAGTAGGAACAACAAACTCATCAAGTTCCTCTTTAGCATAAGAGTTATCTATGTAGTCGCTTGGAGTGTTGTCTGTGACCGGTGTCGCTTTAGCAATAGCATCATATGCCTTTTGTACACGTTCCCAACGATTATCTCTGTCCATCCCATAAAAACGTCCACCGATCGTTGCGATCTTTACCTTGTCGTTAAGATGGGCTTCTAGTTGCTGCAAGTAGAGTTTGGCAGAGTCTGGTGCTACATCACGACCATCTGTTAGAAGGTGTAGCCATACCGTTTTACCCTCTTTTTCAGCGATCTCTGCAAGACCAATCAAGTGTTCGATATGTGAATGTACGCCACCATCACTCAAGAGACCTATAAGATGTAAAGTATCTGAGCTGTTTAAGAGTACCTTTAATACAGGGTTTTCCGGTAGTGTCTGCTCTTGAATCGCCAAGGAGATCTTTACAAGATCTTGATAAAGTACACGTCCCGACCCAATAGACATATGGCCTACTTCAGAGTTGCCCATCTGTCCCTCTGGAAGCCCAACACTCAGACCAAAAGTGTCTATGAGTGCATGAGGTGTCTCTTTGAAAAGTTTGTCGTAAGTCGGCTTTGTTGCACGGTAAAAAGCATTCACGTCTGTTTTGTCGGAATAACCTATGCCATCTGTAATCACTAGTATCGCTTTTTTAGCCAAACTGCATCCTTTAAAGGTAAAATGTGCGCGGATTATATTAAAATATCGCTTTTACATTGATTATTACTTCACATTATACGGACTGTCATGCTCTATTGGCTCTATGAATCTTTTAACATCAACCTCTTTCAATACATCTCAGTACGTGCCGGTTTTGCCTTTTTTATCGCCTTGATGTTGACCATGTTCTTAATGCCCC
>JALWKG010000050.1 GCA_027081565.1 Helicobacteraceae bacterium | reverse complement strand
CCAACAGAGTAGGGACCAAAATAGCGGATGTTTTTGCCTTTTAATACCTTACGTGTAATCTCAAACCGAGGATAAGTTTCTTCGGTGTTGAGGTAGATGTAGGGATAGGTCTTATCATCACGAAGTAAAATGTTATATTTGGGTTTGAGTTGCTTGATCAGAGAGTTCTCCAAGATCAGGGCATCATGCTCACTGTTGACAACTATATAGTGCATAGAAATGGTTTCGTTAAGCATCTTGACAATACGGGGCGAAAGTCTACCGTTTGGGTGTAGTTTAGGGGTAAAAAGAAAATAGCTTTTGACACGATTGTAGAGATTCTTTGCCTTACCAACATAAAGAAGCTTTCCATTACGGTCGTAGTATTGGTAGACGCCTGGTACTTTGGGCAGATTTTTGATGGTGTTAATCATTATGAGTGTTTTCTATCTCCTGGCGTATCTTTTCAAACAGTTTATGGAGCTTCTCATTTTTGATAGTGTTACTAAAAGTTCCAGTTGCCTGCTCTTCATAAGTGACTTCATGATCGATCTGTATGTCATTGATTTTCACAGGAGGAGTATGAGAGACATAGGCTCTAATATCTTCAAAGAGCATCTCTTTACACTTTTCGGGCGGATAGAGCCTTAAAGGCGTTTTAATGGAGCTGATGATAATATCAAACTCTTGTTTAGCACCAGGATGGTTGAGAACAAAGTAAAGCACCTTATGTTTAACATAAGCGAAACTGACCATGTTTTGAAGATGTGGCGGCATAAGTGACTTAATAGCATCAAGACATTGGTGTTGGAATAATTTTTTATATTGAGGTTGATTGACGATATGCGAGAGAACTTGAGCCGAATTTTTCATGCAATTATTATAACAGTTAGCCTGTTAACTTTAAGTGGGTGTGGTCACAAGGGTGACCCCGTTTATACCCCTTCCCCATCACAAAAGTAGTACTGATGCATTATGATGTAGTAATTATTGGTGCCGGTGTTGCCGGACTTTATACGGCGATGAATATCCCAAAAGAGAAAAAAGTATTGATCGTCAACAAAGCCCACCCTTGGGAGTGTAATACATTTTACGCTCAGGGTGGTGTGACGACGGCCAAAGATGACGCTGATATCCCTATGCATATTGCAGACACCTTGGAAGCGGGTGCCGGTCTCTGTAATGAAGAGGCAGTACAGGTTCTAAGTGAAAATTCTCAAGTCGTTATCAATGACCTGATCACACGTGGTTTTGAATTTGACGCAGATGAAAATGGTGCACTTCTCTATACCCAAGAGGCCGCACACTCACAAAAACGTATCTTACATGCTGGTGGTGATGCTACCGGGCGTTACTTGCACCACTTTTTGTTAAAGAAAAACCCACATCCTATGTTGGAAGGTGCTACCGTGAGTGACTTTATTGTTGAAGGGTCACAGATCCGTGGTGTTGTGGTGATGCATGCGGGTGAACTTAAAACGATCATGGCAGACACTGTAGTGGTTGCTAGTGGTGGTGTAGGTGCACTTTTTGAATACCATACCAATGCTTCGAGCATCAGCGGAGAGCTTCATGGTATCTGTCTGGAGCATGGTATTGCGC
>JALWKG010000049.1 GCA_027081565.1 Helicobacteraceae bacterium | reverse complement strand
AAGACGCTCATGTGCTTTTACAAATTCAAAAAGTGTAGAGAGGTTTAAATGGCTCAGATCGATGTCCAAGGCCTTAGGTACCATAACACTTTTTTCTTGCACTGTGTTCAATCTTGAGCGCACGGTAGGCAGGAGTGTCGACTTGCTCTCAGTGATAATAATAAGTTCGATGTTGCGAGGTGGCTCTTCCAGGAGTTTTAACATAGCATTTTGGGAGATCTCATTAAAGGTCTTGGCCGCAAGTACCAGGTACTTGATATGCTCTTCGGCGATGTAAGCCTCGGCCATAACACTCTTTGCATCTTCTACTTTGAAATCTTCTCGAACGAAGGAGACGACACGGTGCCCTTTAAGCTCTTGTTGAAGCTGTGTACAACGCTCTTCTACATTATCACAGATGATAATGTGGCTGCCCAGACGATTATTCGTCGACATTGACCTCTCCAAAAAGTACCGCATTGAGCGACTTGTCAAACTGACGGTATAGCTGTAGCATCTTAATGTCAACCAGAGGGTCGTATGAACGCATAGTATAGGCATTTTGGTACTCTTCATCCATAAGCCACAAGAAACTTCTGTCTTGACTCTTGGGAAGGTCTGAGGCCTTGTCATTACCCCGACCGATATACCAAAAAAAGTAATCATCTTTATATGAGAGACTTAACATATCTTCCAACATGTCAAGGTTTTCTGAAGAGATCATGGCATAGTTGGGGTAGAGGCTCTCTATGCGTGTAGCAGAGATCATGGGGCGGTCTGTCGTAGCCTTGTTGAGTGTGTTGATGATATAGTGGCCAAACCACTGACGATCACTGTCCGTCACAATAACAATGCTTTTACCCGCAATGATCTGTTTGAGTGCCTGTGCTATAGTAGCTGTCCACTCAAAACGAGACTCCTCTAACCATGAGAGCATGGCCCCTTCATCACGTATGTTGTCAAGAGTCCATTTTATGAAAGCCTGCACGCGATGTTTACTTGTCTAACTCGTATGCGTTATGAAGTGAGCGAACGGCAAGTTCTGCATACTTTTCATCAATGACCATAGAGACCTTGATCTCAGAAGTAGAGATCATCTGAATGTTGATGTTCTCAGTAGCCATAGTAGAGAAGGCTTTCGCTGCGACACCCGTGTGTGACTTCATCCCCACACCAACAATAGAGACCTTACAGATGCTTTCGTTATAAGAGGCATCTTTGATCTCATTTTTCTGACAAAAAGACTCTACTACCGCTTTGGCATCATTCAACTCATTTTGAGGCACAGTAAAGTCCATGTTGGTTGAGCCGTCATGTCCAGAGGTCTGGATGATCATGTCAACATTGACATTGCTAGTCGCTAAGGCACCAAAAATATCAGAGGCAATTCCCGGGCGGTTAACAACACCTTCAAGAGCGATACGGGCTTGGTTACGGTCGAGTGCGATACCGCTTACTAGTGGTTTTTCCATGATATTTTCTTCCTTTGTGATTAATGTGCCCTCTGCATCAGAGAAGCTTGAGCGTGTCACCAGACTAACATTGAGTTTTTTAGCCAGTTCTACAGAACGGTTTTGAAGGACCTTAGCACCTAAAGATGCCAACTCCAACATCTCATCATAAGAGATCTTGTCCAGTTTTTTAGCGGTTGGTTCTATACGCGGATCGGTAGTGTAAATACCATCAACATCAGTATAGATCTCACAGAGGTCTGCTTTTACAGCACCTGCAACGGCAACAGCAGAAAGATCAGACCCTCCACGACCCAGTGTTGTCACCAGACCCGCTTCATTTACCCCTTGAAAACCGGCGATGACCAAGATCTTGCCTTCATCCAGAGCTGCCTGCATAGCTTCTGTCTCTATACGCTCTATACGTGCTTTGGTATGTGCATCATCAGTAATGATCCCTGCACGACGGCCCGTCATTGAGCTTGCTTTATGTCCCATCTGGTTCAGTGCAATAGCAAGCAGTGCTGCTGTGACACGTTCACCAGAACTTAAGACCATGTCTACTTCTGCACGTTCAGGATTATCACCAAAGTGTTCTGTGTACCCTACTAACTTGTTAGTCTCCCCACTCATAGCAGAGACTACAACGATCACCTTGTTGCCAGCTTTTACTGTCTGAGAGACACGATTTGCTACGTTTTGAATACGGTCCAGGTCGCCAACACTGGTACCTCCAAACTTCTGTACTATGACCATTACAGTAATCCTTCTTTTTTAAAATATTCCATCACCTGCGCATATACAGGTCTTTTAAATCTTGCGACCATGTCCAACACCTGTTCTACATCAACATACTTATGGTCTATAAACTCAGGATGTTCTGTCTCCAGGTTGACCAGACTTTCATCTTTTAAACGTACTAAAAAATAGCGCTGTGTCTGTCCGTGAAAAGGCTGCATCTTTTTAGCAACATGCTTGGGAAAGTCATAAGAGATCCACTCAGGATGTTCACTAATGACCTCGATCTGATCGGTTCCGATCTCCTCTTCAAGCTCTCTAAAGAGCGCTTGGGTTGGTGTCTCGCCTGCATCGATCCCACCTTGAGGAAACTGCCACATCCCAGAAATATCATTGCGTTCAGCCACAAAGACTTTTTTCTCTTTCGGATAAGCAGATGAAACGATAATAGCAGCGACATTAGGACGGTAATTTTTACTGTTACTCATAGTTTTATCTTTACTGGAGTGTGTTTTAACACCCCTATTTAATTACGCGTATTATAGTAAAAAAGATTTAAAAGCTGATAAAAACGTATGGACGCCCTTTTTGCTACAATGGCATCATGCTTTTATATATACATATCCCTTTTTGTGACTCTAAATGTCACTACTGCAGTTTCAACTCTTACGTCGACCTTTTTCACTTAAGAGAAAGTTACATGCAGGCCTTGCTGGTTCAGCTCAGATTTGAGTTGGAGCGTTTTAATGTTCAAGACAAAAGCATTGAGACTGTTTTTATAGGTGGAGGCACTCCCTCTACCGTCTCTCCGGAACAGTACCAACCACTTTTTAAGCTGTTAACTCCTTACATCAAAGAAGGTGCTGAGATCACCTCCGAAGCCAACCCAAACAGTGCAACACAAGCGTGGCTTGAAGGGATGCACAAACTCGGGGTCAACCGCATCAGTTTTGGCGTCCAAAGCTTCAATGATGAGAAACTCAAAAAACTGGGGCGTGCCCACAAAGCCAGCGATGCATCATCAGCACTTTTTCGTGCACAATCAGCTGGATTCAAGCACCTCTCCCTTGACCTTATCTATGCTGTAGAAGGAGACACACAAAGCCTACTGCAACATGACTTGGAAGAGGCCTTTAAACTGCCTATCGACCACCTCAGTGCTTATGCACTTACTATCGAAGAGGGAACGCCCTTCGCTTCTACCCCTGAAGTCGCTCATGAAAAACTTGCCCTGACAGAGTGGTTTTTAGGCCAGATCAAAGAGCATTTTGAGAGTTACGAGATCTCCAACTTTGGAAGATACCACTCCCAACATAATCTGGGGTACTGGAAATACAAAGACTACATAGGTCTGGGTTCTGGTGCTGTCGGTTTTTTAAAAGAGACACGTTTCTACCCTACTCAAGATGTACAGGCATACATTAATGATCCTCTTAATATACAGCAAGAGAGCCTTAGCGACGAAGCCATTCAAACAGAGAAGATCTTTTTAGGCCTGCGCTCTATTGTAGGGGTCTCTGAAGAGATCCTGAAACCCCAAGAGCTCAAAAATGCCCAACTGTTGGTCAGTGAAAAGAAACTGAGTTATAAAAAGGGCACCTTCTATAATGATGACTATCTTCTCAGTGATGAACTGGCACTTTTTATACAGCAGTAACACCACCTTTTGACACTCTAGCTTGTAATTCACCCCTTTTTAAATATATGAGCGATATAATCGCGAAAACTATTATGAGGCGGTTGCTATGTTCGGTATGGGTTTTGCTGAAATCTTGATCATCGGTGTTATTGCTATCTTGTTTCTCGGTCCAGACAAACTGCCTGAGACTATGGTACAAATCGCTAAATTTTTCAAGTCTGTTAAGACAACAGTTGCATCTGCTAAAAGTTCGATAGAAGATGAACTTCACCTCCAAGAGATCAAGGAGGAGGCTAACAGCTATAAACGTCAGTTTGTAGAAGCCACTAATGAGTTAGAGAAGTCAAGCGGCGTGGAAGAGTTTAAAAGTGAGATGCGTGAAGTGACACAAGGTGTCTATGTAGATGCTGACACCCACACCAAGCCTCCTGAACCAACAGAGGAAGAAGCCCCTGCTGCAGAGAAGAAACCGGAAGTGGTCACCTTCGCCAAAAAACCTAAAACGTCTAAAGGTTTAGGTCTCGACGATCCTATAGAGAGTGATGACGAAGATACTACACCAAGTGAGAAAGCATAATGTTCGACGATTTAAAACCCCATCTTTTTGAGTTACGTAAACGCCTCGGCATCTCTGCCATCAGTATTGTCATCGCCTTTTTTATTATGTTCTATTTTCATGAGATCCTGCTCGAATGGATGATCGCACCACTTAACGAAGCCCTCATAGAGGTGGGTAAAAAGTCTGTTCACGCAGCAAACGGTATGGTCACCACCTCTCAAGTCGGCGGCGCTTTTTTTGTTGCCTTAAAGGTCTCCTTTTTTGCAGGACTGCTGCTGGCACTGCCTGTGATCCTCTCACAGATCTGGCTCTTTATCGCACCGGGTCTTTATGCCAATGAGAAAAAGATGCTCTTACCGTTTATCTTTGGCGGAACGTCCATGTTTGCTATTGGTGTTGCCTTTGCTTACTACGTTGTCACCCCTTTTGGTTTTGACTTTTTGATCACCTTTGGTAGTTTCAAATTCACACCACTGATCAACATCGAAGATTATGTCGGTTTTTTCACAAAGATCATGTTTGGTTTTGGTCTCGCTTTTGAACTGCCTGTATTTGCATACTTCTTAGGTCTTTTAGGTCTGGTCAACGACAAACAGATGATCGCATTTTTCAAATATGCCATCATCATCATCTTTATTGTTGCAGCACTGTTAACACCACCAGATGTTTTGACTCAGCTGCTTATGGCGGGTCCGCTTATCATCCTTTATGGGGTCTCTATTTTATTGGTAAAGATGGTCAACCCTGCTGATGATGACGATACAGAAGACATCGAGAGTGCTGAAGATGGTGTTGCCATCTTGAAAGATGCACTTGGTATTGAAGACGATGATGCAGACCGATCCCCTAAAAACAAGTAGTTATGACTTTACGCTCCCTTCGGAGCTAATCGCTACCCATCCAGTTGAACCGCGAGATCATGCCCGTCTCTTAGTCTATGATCGCAGTTCAGACACCATCACCCACTCACGTTTTGACCAACTGGAGCATTTTTTACCTCCAGAGTGCGCCATTATCTTTAATGACACCAAGGTGATCAAAGCACGTCTTTATGGGTACAAACAGAGCGGTGGAAAACTTGAAGTACTGATCAACCGTCCTTTGGATGCCTACAAGGTCAATGTCTATATTAGAGGCAGGGTCAAAGTAGACACAACAATAGCATTTGAAAATGGTTTTAGTGCTAAAGTCATTGCCTTGCATGAAGATGGAAGTCGTGATATCAACTTTTTTCAAGATGAAACACTACTGCGTTTTGAAGAGATCTTGCCTATCATCGATGTCCAAGGACACATCCCTCTTCCTCCCTATATGCAGCGCGAAGATGAGCAGATAGATGAAGAGGACTACCAAAGTGTCTTTGCTAAAAACGAAGGAGCAGTTGCAGCACCAACAGCCTCTTTGCACTTCACCACAGAACAGTTTGATGCTATCTGCCAAAAACATAACAACGCCTCTGTGACCTTGCATGTGGGAGCCGGAACCTTTAAGCCTGTCGACAGTGAGATCATCACCGATCACCCGATGCATTCAGAATACTATAACATCACTAACGCGGCTAAAAAGTTGTTTGACAGTGAACAAAAACTTTTATGTGTCGGCACAACATCAACACGGACCATAGAGTTTCATGCCCGTCATCTGGACCAACTCTCCGGCGAGGCCAACCTCTTTTTGCACCCGGGTAACAAACCCCTGCGTGTTGGCCACCTACTTACGAACTTTCACCTGCCACAGTCTACACTGCTGATGTTAGTGGCCTCTTTTGTAGGGGTAGAGACCACGCATAGACTCTATGCAGAAGCTATTAAAGAGAAGTACCGCTTCTACTCTTATGGCGATGCGATGTTAATTCTTTAAAGTACTACTACCTTTGCGTTTTTAACCATTACCTTCCCCTCTAACTCGTAGAGGGAGAGTTTATCGCCATACGCCCTTAACACACTTTCATACTCAGGGTTCTCTTGGCAGAACTTCAAAAATGGGTCATTGTCTATGGCCACTTTTTTACCAAACTGCGAGACAAAGAGATCTATGTCATAGATGATCTCAGCATGACCTTCTTTGACAAGGTCCATCGTTCCATCACTTTCCCCCATTCTATGGGGCAGGACGTAGATCTTTTTTCCCATCTTTTGTGCAAAGGCAACACTGCGCATAGAACCACTGTCTCTTAAGGCCTCCGTGACTACTAAAACCTCACCGAGAGTGACAACAACCTCATTTCGTATCACAAAGTTCCAGTTGGTTGCTAAAGCACCCATCTCAAACTGACTTAACAAAAGACCTTCTGCCTCTATACGCTCCAACATCTCTCGATGCACCATCGGATAGCGTACATCGACGCCACATGGAAGTACGGCTACAGTGTTCGCATAACCAGCACCAAAATGGGCCTGTCCATCAACACCCATCGCTGCACCACTTACCACACTTACACCGACCATGGCCAGTTTATGGGCAAGGTCGGCTGTCATCTGCTTGGTGTACTGTGAAGGCTTTCTCGTACCTACTATGCTGACCATGGGTCGCTCTAACAATAAAGGATTTCCACGATAAAATATCTTTTCAGGTGACTTTTTCATCTCCTCAAAAAGTGTTAAATATTTATCTTCAAGAAGAGCACTCATCTTTTGGTCAACCTGTCTATACGTACCAATTCTACGGCATCAAAAAGCTTTTTAGACTCTTTTAGTGCTTGCAGTGTTGCTTTATGAGGATGGCAAATAGCAATGGTCTTTCCATATTTGTTTGCCATACGTATCGCTTTTTTGATCTGCTTTTTAATCGCCGCGACGTTGTCTTCATGATCTAAAAAGATGTTACGTGTATAGTATGGCATCTTGTAACGCTTCATCACCTTTTGCGCTACAGTCTTGGCTGTTGTCCGGGAGTCTATAAAGCCGATCCCCTCTAAACGCAAAGCAAAGATCAACTTGTTCATCGCCTCTGGATCAGAGGTGAACTTGCTCCCCGTATGGTTGTTGATAAACTTCACCTTAGGGAACC
>JALWKG010000048.1 GCA_027081565.1 Helicobacteraceae bacterium | reverse complement strand
TTGACTCGGAGACATTTTCATCAACAAGTTTGTTTAAAACAACTTCAGAACGCTTTTTAGAGAGGTTGATGTCTGAGACCTTATCATTCCCTTTATGAGTCGCTATATTTTGAAAAAAGTCTATAAAGGCATTGGTTCTCACGGCCTTGTCTGCATCAGGATCATCTGACTCATTGGTATAGCCAATAACAGTGATACGACTACGGTTTAAGTCCTGAGCCTCGAGATCTTTTAAAAGTTTATCAATACTCTCTTGCCCGCTACTGATACTTTCGCCATCAAAGAAAACAGGTTCATAGCGGATGATCTTGTCAAAAAAATCACCTAGGAAAAAACTGCCATCCAGCTCTTTATGCTCTGCATATTGTGCTTTTTTAGCCCCTTTGACTTGAGGCTGTTTTTTTAAAGAGTAGTTATCATCATACAAAGAAGCACCACTCAGCGTCAATGTGGCTATAAGGGTTGTTAATGCTATTTTCATCATCTACTTATCCTCTACTTTATATTATCTATTTGAGTTGGTTCGTTTGCTGTTGCTGTGTCTAAAGCATCCAGGCCATCATCAAAACGCACACATCCAAAAGCCCTGACACTGGTGTTAGCTTCGGAATTATCACAAAGGTCTTTACTGTCTACAATATGATCATTGTCCATGTCGTTTTTAATTGGTAATGTATCTTGAGATGCTTTTTGTGCTTCTTCACGTTCTTCATCACTCATCTTTGCTTGTGCTTCTTCGTCAACACGAAGTCCAACATTCTGATAATACTTATTAACATCGCCTACAACTGCTGCCATAGTCAAGCCCATAGCATCCATAATTCGGTACTCTGAGTAAAGTAATTTATAGTTGGCATCAATGATCTGTGTATTTGAACGGGCCACATCATTTTGTGCAGCAAGCAGATCAAGAAGTGAACGTTTACCAAAGTTATATTCATCAATATAGAGACCTAGTGTACGCTTGGAGTGAAGATAGTAATCTTCTAAGATCGGGATCTGCTGTATAGACAGGTCTCGAGAGTTCCATGCGAGTGCCAGTGACTCTAAGGTCTGTCGACGAAGGTCTTGTTGTATGGCCACTTCTTGGTTGATCTTAGAGATATTGATCTGTTTTTTGGCACTGTCACTACCACCACGGTAGAGGTTATACCGTAAGACCAGCATCGCTCTGTAATACTCTTGATCATCTTGACGGGCATTTTCATTTTTGGCATAATCATCAAAATTTGCACTCAACTCTGCATCTAAGGTAGGATAGAAATTTTTTCTATCTTGCTTAAGAAGTGATTGTGCACTTTTAATGTTAAAACGGCTTACCTGCAGTGATGGGTTGTATTTTAGAGCATACGCACTGGCTTGATCTAAACTATCAGGCATAGGAGGCTTGAAATTTGGTACTTCCAACTCTTCAAGTGTCAACAGACGTCCTAAGACTCGTTTGAGGCTAAATTGTGCATCCCGAACACTGTTTTTTTGTAAGATCAGGTTCGCTTCTACTGATGAAAGTGATGCTTTAATACGCTCAACTTCTGAAAGTGTTGTCAGACCGCCATTGTAAAGAGTCAAGACCTTGTCATAGATCTTCTGATGCTCTTGCACATTATCTCTTGCATTGATCAACAACTCATACTCGCGTAAGACATCAAGATAGCTTTTTATCATCTTCAGTGATGTATCGTTGGCAACTTCCAAGTAACTGTGCGCAGCAGCAAGTGTCTGCATCTTTTCATAGTTGACTTGTTCAACGGTACCAAAACCATCAAAAAGGTTTTGACGCAGTATAAGAGAGTGCTCTAATACCCAGTCACCAGTCCGATCAATACGCTCAAAAAAAACGCCTCCCTCTTCACGGCCTACAGAGGTCTCAAGGTCGATCGTTGGCATATAACCTGAGTCTGCAACACCTACTTTTGCTTTAGAGGCTCTATAGTTTTTGAGTCTCTCTACCACTGTGGGGTTTGTCTCTAAAACTTCGGAGACGCTCTCTTGCAGTGTCAAGGCATTGACTTGTACACTTAATGTCAAGGCGAAAGGAAACCATAACAGTCTGTTAAATCGCATGTGTTTTATCCTTTTGTCTGCTTCTAGCACAGACTATCATCATAAGTAGTTTTTATGCGAAGAATTATAGCAAGATATTATAATACTGAGCTTCATTTATCCACGCAAACTCCTATGACAATGAGACCAAATGTAATATATTACATTTCGTTATTATCATAAAGGAGAGGAGTTACCAACACCAAAAAAGAGTATATTCTCTTTTTTTGAATGATAAATGAGTTTTAATCGAGTAGATGAACTCTAAATTTTCGGTTTTTCATCTTGCCATCACGGATGAGTTTATAAGCTGTTTCTGCCTTGTCTCGTTCTACTGCGACATAAGAACGCATTGCGGTAACATTAATATTACCTATCTCATCACCCTTGATCTGTTTACTCGAAGTGATGGCACCAACAATGTCACCGGGACGCAGTTTGTCTTTTTTCCCGCCGTCGATCTTCAGAGTTATATATTTTGGTGTGTAGAGATCATTATGTTTGAGCTTGTCCAAATAACCATAGTTCACACCCTCACCTATCTCTGCTTCGATCTCTTCTATTTTAGAAGCCTCTCTTGCTGTGTACAGAGTCTCAGCGATCCCACTTTTACCCGCACGACCCGTACGACCGATGCGGTGCACATAGACCTCACTCTGTGTAGGAACATCATAGTTGATCACCAGATCCAGATCTTTGATGTCAAGGCCTCGTGCAGCCACATCAGTCGCCACCAAGATCGAAGCGCTTCCGTTACTGAAAAGTGCCAAGACCTCGGTACGCTCACGCTGCTCTAAATCACCATGAAGTGCTAAAGCATAAAGCCCCATGTCATTAAGGTAGCCACTAACCTCATCACAAGTCACCTTCATGTTACAGAAGATAATCGTAGAGTCAGCCTGATGGTGCAGAAGCAGACGTAGAAGATCACCCTCTTTTTCATTAACGGTCGTTTTATAGAAATTTGCATTGATATCTGGCTTGGCCTCACCCGCTTCAACACTGACGCGTTTAGGGTTTTTCATGATCGTCTTACTTAAAAAACCGATCTCGTCAGGATAGGTCGCAGAAAACAACATGGTTTGACGGCTGCTAGGCATATGGGAGATGATCTGCTTGATGTCATCTAAAAAGCCCATGTCCAACATACGGTCTGCCTCATCTAAGATCAGTGTATGCACATGCGAGAGGTCTAAGGTATCTTTACCAATATGGTCTTGGATACGCCCTGGTGTCCCAACAATGATATGGGCACCATGTTCAAGGGAGATGCGTTGTGGTGTGAGTGGCATACCGCCACAGAGTGTCAAGATCTTGATGTTGTGTTTAAAACGGGCAAGCTTACGCAGCTCGTTGGCGACCTGGTCAGCCAACTCACGGGTAGGACACATAATAAGCCCTTGGATCTTCCACTTTTTAACATCAAGCTTATGCAGCATCCCAAGACCAAAAGCAGCCGTTTTACCACTGCCTGTTTTAGCCTGAGCGATAACATCTTCCCCCGCTAATGTCAGAGGAAGACTCTGTTCTTGAATAGCCGTCATCTCGGTGTAACCCATCTGTTCAAGGTTATCTAACATAGCCTTCTCTAAAGGGAGGTTTGAAAATAGTTTTGTGTTCATTGTACTTCTTTATAATTCCTAAGTATCGTCTCTTAGGATTTGGATACATCATTATACTATCTCTTTTAATGGATAGCTAATCGATCGCTATATAGCAGCTACACCTTCGCATACACTTACAACATTGTCTACAGTTTAGAGCCACTATAAATTATAAAAGAACGACTATCTTGAAGAACACCTTGACGGTTCACTCTATTTCCATTTTTAAGAGGAACCGTAGATTGTCTATCGACTGTATGAAAGACATCTTGGATAACGATCGACTGTCGGTTTACCTTGTTTTTATTGCCTTGAACTGCATTTTCTTCTGACCACCTTTCAGCTGCTGTTTGACACTCTTGTAAACTAAAATATTCGCTACTAACATATTCCGTATTTATACATCGATCTGCCTCACGACAGATACTATTGGTAAGTTCATTATCAACACATAGTAACCAGCTTGGCCCATTAAGATCTAAGCTTGGTAACCTTTGTACGCTTCGCTGTGGAGCGGTATGGGAATTTCTCCAATTTGTGGCTGCATATTCACAAGAACTTGAACTTAGGTAATTACTGTTAAAACTGTAACCTGACGAACATGAACCTGTACCACACTGTGTATAGACATAGCTACTGGTTGTCTTGGTACAGAGATTCCAGTCGTAGCTGCCTCCTAAAGTTGTTGTACCACTATAAGAGAGTATACATGCTCCAGCTGACCCTAATCCATCTGATTCTGAATACCCATAATTATATTTTGAATCATATCTATTTGAACCACAGACACCAGAACCAGTTCCATAATGGAAGGAGCAGTCTCCAGATGAATAATCGTCACACAGAATATCACAAGCATCTTTAGGATAATTGTACGCACAAAAAGATCCTGAACCTGCATAGTTTTCATCTATTGAAGATACTGGATCAGGAGTCTCATCGGTTCTCTCACAACCCACTAACAATAACGATATCAACGTCATAGCAAACAAAGTCATTTTTTTCATGTTAAACCCTTTTAAAGTTATTTAAACTTCTATTAACATTATATAAAATAGCCGTTGCAAAAACGTTGCAAAAATCTGAAATAGAGATTCACATCAAAAAAAGGGAATCATCTTCACAAAAATCTTACGACACAGACTCCACACGAATCATCTCACTGTTATCGCTGTTCTCTATCAAAATACGTTCTACACGCTCTTGCCAAAAGATCCCAAAAGCTTTAATATCTTCAGGTTCTGCACTTCCGCCCATCACTTTTTGCATCAACGGTTGCATGTCCGGCAGTGGTGGTACGACATTTGGGTTATAAAAGACATCGACTGAAGCACCTGTGTCTACACGGGTGAAACGTCCACTTGAGTGAAGACCGGCATTAAACTCCATAAGCGAGTGACGGGCGAACTTGCCGTTAAGTCCTTTAAAACCACTTTTGTCCGTTGCTCCTGTCAGTTGAGAGACAACATTGCCGATCACACCGGCAACACCCTCTTCCATCGGCTCTTTAAAGGCTACCTTGATATTTCCACGGACTGGTGTATCATGAGGATATAGTGCTTGTAGCGCCTTGAGCGTTATCAAATAAGCCCCTGCTACTGTGGGACAACTGTGTCCTGCTGATTTGACAACATCTAAGTAGTTAAAAGTGATATTTCCACCCTCAAATGCACCTAGGACCATAGAGAGAGGGTCAACCATCTCAATAGTCTCGACCTCTTTAAAAAATGTTGGATATTGCATGTATACTTCCTCATGTTTTTAGAGGAGTATAGCAAAGAAGGTTAAAAAGGGAATTGACTTATAACAAGCTCTCTTTTAGAGTGTTTCAACTGCTGTCACTTTGGCAGAGACCTTTTTTTCGCTGCTTAAAAGTGCGATCTCAACACCAACTTCAAGTGTGTTTAGGTCTACAAGATGGTTGTTCTGTGTCACTTGCGCATACCCTTTTTTACTTTTGAGTTTCGGATTTTGAGAGAGAAGTGCCTGCTGAAGACCTTGGACTGTGTTTTGTTTATGTAAGATTATAGCTTGTGTTTGACGTGTCAAGTTTTCAGCTACAGGGGCGAGTTGACGGCTTTTAGTCTCTATTGCCATACTGATACTCTGTTCAAAACGCTGCTGCAGCTCTACGATCTCGCTTAGACGGTTTTTTATGCGCTGTTCTATAGAGTTTCGTTCATAACTGCTGACAAGATGCTGCAGTTTTTCTTTAGCACTGTAGAGACATTGGTTAAGGCTCTGATCCATCTGCTGTGCTAAGACATCTAATGTTTGCAGTAGCTCATTTTGGTCTGGCAAGATCATCTGCATAGCAGCACTTGGTGTTGGTGCCCGCAGGTCAGCGACAAAGTCACTGATCAGCCAGTCTATCTCATGACCAACCGCAGAGACTACCAGAGTCTGTGCGTTGTAGATAGCATCGGCCACCACCTCTTCATTAAAACCCCAAAGATCTTCCATGCTTCCACCGCCACGTCCTACAACTATGATGTCAAAACCTTGAGCATCTGCCGCCTTAATGGCATTAACAATCGAGGGTGCGGCATACTCACCTTGGACTACAGTGTCATAGACATAGAGGTTGACCAGAGGATAACGCTGTGCTGCCACACGTTGCATGTCTTGTAATGCAGCACCTGTTGCAGAGGTGACAAGAGCGATACGACGGGGATACTTGGGCACTGTTTTTTTGGTCTCAGGTGCAAAATAGCCCTGTGCACTCAGTTTGGCTTTTAACTGCTCAAAAGCCAAGGCCAAAGCACCCTGACCTGCCGGTTCTATGTCAAAGGCATTGATCTGGTACGCGCCTCTTGGTGCGTAAAGTGTCACTGCGCCACGTACCACCACTTTTAAACCCTCTTCCAAACGAAACTTCAACTTCGCAGCATTACCCCGAAACATCACACCACTGATGGAGGAGCCTGAGTCTTTAAGTGTAAAGTAGATGTGTCCACTGTTATGATGGGTAATACGGGAGAGTTCACCCTCAACAGCGATCTGAACAAAAGTAGACTCTAAAAGACCTTTGATCTGTTCGTTGAGTGTTGAGACGGTAATGGGTTGCAAAAGATGGTTACTTTTTACGGGCGATGATGAGTGTTGAGATATCCATAGAGAAGCTCTCTGTGTACATGATCTCAAAACCAGCTTCTTCTAACTCTTTTTGCATGTTGGCTACTGTCAAAAATCCCTCGATAGAGTTTGGCAGGTACTCATACGCTTCCAGGTTTTTGGAGATGAAACCGCCTACCTTTGGCAAGATACGGTTCATGTAAAAGTCACGGATCTTTCCAAGCAGTGAAGGGTTTTCATTTTTCATAAACTCCAAGATAACGACCATACCACCTGGTTTAAGTACACGGTTAAACTCTGCCAGACCTTTTTCACGTTCCACAACATTACGGATACCGTAAGAGATAGAGAGCATGTCAGCCTGAGCATCTTCGAGAGGGATCTCTGTTGCAGGAGCGATAACAAAGTCAAACTCCGGAAACTTCTCAATGCCTACACCGACCATACCTTCTGAAGGATCAACACCCAAAAGCTTGGCGACCTTTATGTCACCCTTTTCAGCCTGCTTGCGCCAGTAATCCATCATATCACCTGTACCACAGGCCACATCGACTATGAGGTCGATCTCTTTTTGACCATAAAAGTCAAAAGATTTGTCACACCCTTTTTTACGCCAGCTTCTGTCAACACCCATACTCATCACACGGTTTGCTG
>JALWKG010000047.1 GCA_027081565.1 Helicobacteraceae bacterium | reverse complement strand
ACTTTGGCAACGACCAATGGTTTAGAGTGTGACGTGCTGGACGAAAAAGCCTTGGAATTTGAAAACATGAACGCTATGATAGCTGTAGGTCGCGCTTCGATTCACAAACCAAAGCTGATCCACCTGACTTACAAGCCAGACAACGCTATTAAAACTGTCTCTCTCATTGGTAAGGGTCTTACTTATGACAGTGGTGGATTAAGTCTCAAACCTGCTGCATCTATGGTCACAATGAAGATGGACAAGGCCGGTGCCTGTGCTGTACTCGGAATGATGAAAGCCGTCAGTGAGCTTAAGCTTCCTGTTGAAGTGCATGGCTTCATCGGTGCTGCTGAAAACATGGTAGATGGTTCTGCTTATAAGCCTGATGATGTCTTGACTGCTCGTAATGGCAAGACTATTGAAGTGCGTAACACAGATGCAGAAGGGCGCTTGGTCTTAGCAGACGTTCTCGCCTACGCGCAGGACACCGTAACGTCTGACTTCATCTTTGACTATGCGACCCTTACAGGTGCTTGTATGGTTGCTCTAGGGCCATATACAACAGGTATGATGGGTCACTCCAACCACCTAAAACATAAGATCTTAAAAGCAACAGCACACTCAGGCGAGCTGGTAGGTTCTCTTCCGTTTAATGACCATCTTAAAAAGCTTATCAAAAGTAAGATCGCAGATGTCTGTAATATCGCTTCCAAGCCATACGGCGGCGCAATTACTGCAGCGATGTTCTTAGACAACTTCATCACCGATGAGATGAAACAAAAATGGATGCACTTTGACATCGCAGGTCCAGCTTACACAGAGTCGTCTTGGGATGTTTACGGTCATGGCGGTACAGGTGCAGGTGTTCGTATGACGGTGAAGTTTTTAGAGTCTTTGAGCGAAGATAAAAAGTAGTATAATCAAGGACATTTCTAAAGTATTATCACTAAAGGAACACTATGAATTATGAACTCATTATTATTATTACTGCCTCATACCTTGTAGGTGTCATAACCACTAAGATGCGCGCCAAGTGCAGTGTAAATGATGAAGTAGTTGTTGACAAGTGTCCTTACTCACAAGAACACCACAACACGCAAAAAGTATAAAAGGTAAACAACATGTCAACAATTGATTGTAAAGAGTGTGTGCATTATGAATCAAAGTCAGAAGAGGCTTTTTATTGCAAACTGCTAGACACAATGTACACCGCTAATCAAGACGAGTGTGAAGACTTTGAGGCAGTAGGACTTCAAGAATCTATCAGCTGCGAGTGTGACTAACCAAATTTCTAAAAGAATGCCCTGCTATTTCTAATAGACCACCTTGAACTCAACACGCTTGTTAAACTCCATCGCCTCTTTCGAGTTGTCATTTAACAGTGGTCTGCTCTCACCATATCCTATGGCACGAATGCGTTTGCCTTCAATACCCTTAGAGACCAAGTATCTTTTAATACTGTTAGCACGTTTTTGGCTCAACACCAAGTTGAATGCTGCAGAGCCTAAGTTGTTAGTATGTCCTTCTACCGTTAAACGTGCAGATGGGAACTTTCTAAAGAGTTCAGCGATCTTGTCGAGTGTTTTTTTCGCATCTTCTCCCACTTCAGT
>JALWKG010000046.1 GCA_027081565.1 Helicobacteraceae bacterium | reverse complement strand
TATAACGAAGGGGTGATCTTTATAGAAGCCAGTTACATCCCGCCAGAGGTGATCTCTCGCCAGATGTATGAAAACAAGATTGAAAATGGACCGCATTTTTACCGTACTTCACGTGGTTCAGAGCCAGAACTTGAGTTAGGTCTGGAGTTTGCACTGAACCTTTTTGAAGCATATTCTGAATCTTCTATTTATGGTGGCAGTGTGGATGTCAGTAGTAAGTTCACTGAAAAAGTGATCGGTATCTCTGTTGCAGAGATCAATGCTATTATCGGTATGGAGATCAAAAAAGCGACGATCTCAAAGCTTTTAAAAGGTCTTGGTTTTGATCTTTCAAAGTCCAAAGGTGACAGTTTTGTAGTGGAAGTACCACGTTATCGCCACGATATCCTCAACAAGCAAGATGTAGTTGAAGAGATCGTGCGTCTCGTTGGTATTGACAACATCATCTCCAAGCCACTGACATTTAGTGAAGCGTATCGTATTGATGAAGATTATGAAGCGTATACCAAACGTAAGGTTTACCGTCATCGTGCAGCGCAAAGTGGTTTTTATGAGACAGTACATTTTGTCTTTACAGAACGTGCTCTTTTAGAGAAGTATGGTTTTGAAACAGTAGTCCCTCAAAAAGAGCTTCTAAACCCTATTGCGGGAACACTGGATACCTTGCGTTCAACAATGATCTTGGGTCTTGTTCAGGCAGCCTCTCAAAATGTCAAAGTAGGGCGCAAGAGTGTGAAGCTTTTTGAATCAGGTTCCGTCTTTGACAGTGAACGTAATGAAAGTGTCAAGTTTGCCTTTTTAAGTTCAGGCAGTGACACACTGGACAAAATGAACAATGGTGGTAAACCGGCCAATGTAGACTTTGCCAGTTTTGTGCAAAAGGTCTCTGATGTTATTGGTGACTTTACACTCCGTGAGACAAAACCTGCTCATAGCTTTGCGCACCCGTATCAGGTAGCGTCTGTGATCCAAAACGACAAGGTCATTGGTGAACTCTTTAAACTGCATCCATCGGTTGCAGATGAGTTGGACTTGGATGATACTTTTGTCTGTGAAGTAGATTTCGCTGTTTTAGAGTATGGTGTGAAAGATGCCAAAAGTTATTCAAAATATCAAGCTTCGTTCAGAGACCTGAGTGTGGTCATGCCTTTAGATATGAGTTATGCCAAGATCGAAAAAGTGATCGCTGCGAACAAAAGCAAAGAGATCATCCGTTTCTATCCGGTAGACCGTTACAGTGATGAAAAGCTGGGTGACAACATCAGTCTGAGCCTGCGTTTTGTACTGCAGTCGGAAGAGAAGACACTTGAAGAAGATGACATCACTTCTTCTATGAGTTCTGTCCTGAGCGCACTTGAATCAGAGTTGGGATTAACACTACGATGAGTTCTGTCAAGGTCGCACCACGCAGCAGTGCTTTTAGTTTTAGAACAGACGCCATAGCGGCAGACAAGTCTATCTCTCACCGCTGTGCGATGTTTGCTATGTTGGCAGATGGTGAGAGTGTGGTTGAAAACTTCCTGCGCGCTGAAGACACCATGAATTCACTGCGCATTGTTGAAAAACTGGGTGCGACTGTTGTGGACGATGGTAAAGTGATC
>JALWKG010000045.1 GCA_027081565.1 Helicobacteraceae bacterium | reverse complement strand
CCCCTACCAGTAAGGCTCCATGGTAGGCGCCCCAGGCAATGTAATTTACACTCGCACCATGCCACAAACCACCCAGTACCATAACAACCATAAGGTTAAAATAGTTACGTATTTCTCCTTTTCTGTTACCGCCCAGCGGAATATAAAGATACTCTTTAAGCCACAACCCCAAGGTCATATGCCACCGTTTCCAAAACTCACCAAACGAACGGGAAAAGTAGGGAAAATCAAAGTTCTGCGGCAATCTATAGCCAAAAAGAGACGCTATCGCAATGGCGATGAGAGAGTATCCCGCAAAGTCTGAAAAGATCTGTACTGAATAATCAAACATCAATACCAGCAGTGTCAATGTTGATTGTATGTCATAAAACCCTATCCAAAAGGTTTGATTTTGTAAGTTGTCCGCCACAACCATCTTCAAAAAATAGCCCAAGACCAATAGGCGAAAGCTGTACTCCCAATCTATGTCCTTGAGGTACTTCATCCCGATCTGCGGCATAAAGTCATGTGCCTTTACGATAGGTCCGGCAATAAGCTGTGGAAAAAATGCTATAAAAAAAAGTGTCTCACGATAATGCTGCCAAAAGTTTTGAGGTATCTCGATGTGCCATGGCTCTTTATCACCTCTTCGCTGTCGGTAAACATCAACCAGCAGACTGATGCCCTGAAAGGTATAAAACGATATCCCTATAGGCAGTGGCAGCAGTACAAACCAATCAACCCACTCTTTTTCAAGGGCAAGGTTTGCAGTGACCAGGTCGCCCAACATACCGTTATATTTGAATGAGATCAAGATCAACAGGTTAAAGACAACACCGATTGTCGCAGCCCACTTTCTTGTTTTCAGCTTTTTACTGTGATAGATGACATAACTGCTTACGGCATTGATACTTCCAGAAATGATCAGCAGTAACAGCAAAACCGGCAGATGAAACCCATAAAACACAAATGAAGAGAGTATGAGGATGTAAAGTTGTCCTTTTTTAAACTGCGGCATGTAGTAGAGTATAAATGTCATCAGCACTAAAAAAAGAAAAGGATACGAGTTAAAAAGCATGTGAGATTATAACACACGAAATGATACTCAAACACTCTATAAGTAGATCTTTTTTGCTACAATACTATCATTAAACAAAAAGGGGAAACATGCAAGACAGAGCCCCATGGTTAGACTTTATCAAAGTATTTGCTGTTTTGTTCACCCTTTTTTTGCATGCCAATGCCCCCTTGGCTAACTGGCAGACTGCAGTTTCTCATAATCCCGTTACATTTAACCAGTATTACTGGGATATCAGTATGTTCTTTGCTGCCTTAGCCGGTATGACTTTTGCCCTTATCTTTATGTATTTTGGTGCTGTAACACTAAATTCTAAAGAAGTGTCTTTTACGTTTTTTATCTATAAAGCAAAAAGCCTTATCCTTCCTCTTATAGCATGGACTATTATCTATACACTGTTTTACAAATATCTGATGCACAGAGATATAGAAATCCTTCCTCAACTTCTCACTTCCTTCTTCACTCCTGTAGCTAAAAACTTATGGATACTCTATACACTTATAGCAATGTCTCTTATTCTGCCGCTATTAAAGATCGTTATAAAT
>JALWKG010000044.1 GCA_027081565.1 Helicobacteraceae bacterium | reverse complement strand
GCTTTATTTGGAAGACTTTGCTGAGTTGATCTTTACGGTGATCTTTTTAGCCATTATTGCACTTTTTATCTATGACAGATATGTACAGAGACAACACTCTCTACTCATTAACTATCCTGTTATTGGTCGTTTTCGTTACTTTTTTGAATTACTTCGTGAACCGATGCGCCAATATTTTGGAGATGAGACCTTTTATGAGTCCCGAGACAAGGTCGACTGGGTCTATACTGCTGCAAAAAACAAGCCTAACTTTATGTCATTTTCTGTCTCACAACCTTTTTCGGGTTCTCGTTATATCTTAAAACATTCAGAACACGTTTTAAACAATGAAGAACTTTCAGATGATATCAGTGTCACATTTGGCGCAAAAAGGGCCAAACCTTTTGTCAGTAAAAGCCCTATTTTTCGCTCGGCTATGAGTGATGGTGCTTTAAGCCCAGAGGCTGTTCGTGCATTTACTCTTGGCGCACACAATGCAGGTTTTCCTATTAATACAGGTGAAGGTGGATTAACATCCAACTACTTTTATACACATAAACCAGACTGTGACAATGCTGGATATCTTGAGATCGTTGATCCTACCGCATTTTCAAAAGTTGCCTTTAAAGTCGTCTCCTTTTTCTACAACAATGCTATGGCTGCAAACATTTATCGAAAAATACTACTAAACAAAAAAACAGAAAACACCTACATCTATGATCCAGGTTCACATGCACTCTTTCGTGTCAACTGGGATGCCCCTATAGAACGCTTCCCCACCGAAGTACCTGCTGATATGCCTGACCTTACTTTGCAAATAGGTTCTGGTCTTTACGGTGTTCGTGACAATGAAGGCAAGTTTGATCCGAAACGTTATGAAAAAGTGATGCGTTTTTGTCAAATGACAGAGATCAAAATCGCCCAAGGTGCCAAGCAGACAGGGGGTAAGATCATTGGTAAAAAGGTGACTGCGGACATCGCATATTACCGTGGCGTAGAGGAAGGTAAAGACCTTATCTCACCTAACCGCTTCCCTTTTGCCAACACCATAGATGAATTGATGGATTTTATAGGCCAACTTCAGGAGATCTCACAAAAACCGGTAGGGGCCAAGATCGTCATCTCAGACATGAAACATCTTGCTACTTTGGGCAAGACCTTGCAACAACGCAAGGCTGAAGGAAAAGCCATTCCTGACTTTATAACAGTAGATGGTGGTGATGGCGGAAGTGCTACCGCACCACTTGAACTGATGGAGTCTGTCGGTATGATCACTTCTAACGCGCTTTATATGTTAGACTTTGTACTCAAAAAGCATAATCTTCGTGAAGATATAAAGATCATCGCAAGTTCCAAGATCTTAACACCAGACGATGTCTCTATCATACTCTCTCTTGGTGCTGATGCGGTCGGTATCGCTCGCGGCTTTATGATGAGTGCCGGTTGTATTCGTGCAAGAGTCTGTTCTGGTACGGGAGGCCATGTCTGCCCTGTAGGTATCGCCACACAAGACAAAAAGAAACGGGCCTCTTTCCTTGTCGTCAAACAGAGTCAAGAGATCGCCCACTATCATAACAACCTCATAAAAGGTCTCAAGACCATTTTGGCTATTATGGGTAAAAAAAGTATTA
>JALWKG010000043.1 GCA_027081565.1 Helicobacteraceae bacterium | reverse complement strand
CTTCGATCTGCTGTTCTGCCTGCATAATGGTAAGGTTATATCCAACAGCACGGTCCATGATCTCCTCTATAGAGAAGTAGTGACTGTCGGTGTCATCTGCTTCGAGGATGGTCGCACGTGATATCAGATCCCAACTTGGTGTAAAGTGTACGTTGTTTGCGGTCTCTGAATTGAGCGATAGGGAAGGGTATGGTTTAAAACTGACTGACAGCCTAGAAGCCTTAAAACCTAAAGAGATCTGCTGTACCTGTAGTGCGATCTGACGAATAAGACGTTTGTTGTCAGAGGCAGGAACATTACCAAAAAGTGCGCCAAGTTCAACATCATCACGGCCTAATGCAGAAAAACTTGGTAGCTCTTTAAGACGTAAAGCGGTGTATAGATCACGACGTTCTTCATCATTTTTTTGAAACAGCGGTGTTACATAGATGAAGTCCACATCGGGTTCTATAGCATCTATGATGGCATTGAGGTCCTTGTAAGCAGGTATGATTTGTGTCTCAATACCTTCGTATTTGAAAGATTGTTTGATATACTTTATAATATGGGGTGCATATTTGTAAAGCATAGGATTGATCAAAACACCTACCTTGCTGACGCCCATTACATCTTTGATTATTGCAATATCATCTTTGATGTCAAAGTAACCGTTGATGTAAGTAAGATTTCTCTTTCCAGAAGCCCCCTTTTTGTAAGGGGCGCCCTGCATTTTAGGGTTAATAATAGTAGAAGCAATCAGTGGTTTTCTAAAGCTTTTTTTGGAGACAGCAATCTGTGAAGAGAGTGTACCAAGCGTAATAACCAGGTTTGTTTCTCTAGAGTTTAAAGCTTTGTCGATGCCTTTAGAGATCTTTTGGTAATTCCAGTTTCCGTCAAATCGAAGTTTGTCAGGGAACCGAACATCAAAGTCACGACCCAGAAGTTGGTCGATCTCATCTTTCATCTGCTCTTCAAAATCTTCGTTGAAGTCAGTGGGTCCGTCAGTAACGATAGCAATGGTATAACTTTGTTTTGCCCAAAGGGTAAAAGTGATCATAAAAAGAAGTAGAAGCGTACGCATAAATAACACCTGAAATAAAATATATCTATAGTAACAAAGTAGCCCATAAATAGGGATAAATTAGCACTGTTTTAGCGCATAAAGATGATAATGTGAAACAGTTTTAGAGTATGAATAAAGTACTATATTTTGAAGTAATCTGAAGTATAAATTATAGCGATAGGAAAGAGGAGAAAACCCTTTCTTTAAGAAGGAGGAGTTCCTAGAACTTGTAGTTCATACCTAATGAGAGTGTCATTTGTTGCATTTTTGTTTTATATTCATAGTTCATATCAACGAAGTCAAGGGTGATCCCGGATGGAAGACCTGTGACATCACCTGCTAAACTGCTAGCACCAGGAATAAGAGAACCAGATCGCGTTATCTCAGACTCAGGAGAATACATAAAGGCACCATCTATAGTGAAATTTTCAGTGACGTCATAACCAGCACCTAATGTAAAGTGTGTTGTTGCAATTGCTGGAAAACCTGTCATGTTTAACATAGAGACTGCTTGATCAAAGACATAGGTTCCTTGAATGTCAGTTAACAGTGAACCGATTTCACCAGATTCATTTTTAATAGGAGAATCTGCATAATTATAACCACCACGGAAACGGAACTCTTTACTAGGACGGAATTCAAAACCTAATGCAAAAACACTTTGATTTTCCCAACCAAAATCTTTATAACCTTCAGCAAGTCCCCATGCGATATAACGATAATCGCCAGTAACAGTTACTTGATCTGTAAGATCATAACCTGCACCAATAGCAAGTTCCCAAGGTTGTTCCATGGTCAAGTCATTAAGATTTTTAGGGTCTGTTTTAGCTAATGCATTGTCTACTGTATCATTGAGAACAACATCTGGCAAGACATCTTTCAAAAACTCATTTGCTGTTGTTCCAGATGGAAAAACTTGATCTATTGCTGCATCAACATTGGTTGCAGCTTTTAAACCTACCCCCTGTGTTGTGTATGCGTAGTCGTTCAACATGTTGACCATACCATAAGGACCAAACTGATTGAAGTTTGCGACGTCTTTATAGTTGTAAACCAATGATGACTGATAGGTCATACCAACACGTAATTTTTCAGTGACTTTAACATCCATTCCAACTTGCCAACCTAGAGCGGGAACCAAGTTCGCTCCACCAATATTGGTTCCAAATAATCCTGTACCTGAACCACCTCCATGTACTGACTGACGTGGATCACGTGTACAATTAAGACCATCTGCATCACATTTTGTTTGTGAATCATCGTAGTTAATAGACATAGATCCAAGTCCTAATACTGGAGCAAAACCAAATGTTGTGTTCCCTGTTCTATAGGAGAATCCGGGAATAATCTTCATTAACATCATACCTGACTTCATGCGGCGCTGTGCATAACCTGTACTATCATTACCACCAACATCTTTATAGTCTACACCCATACCGGCAGCACCCATCATTGTTAGACCCCATGACCATTTTTCATTAAGTTTTTCAACATAAGACATTGTAGGAATAAAGTTTGTGTCCAAATGGTTTTCGCTATCTACATAATCTGGATTAGAATAATAAAGTCCATTTGCAGGAGTTGTATTTAAAAACATCCAGTCCGTTGTCGCCGTACTAACCGAAGCATTAAAATATGTCACATCCAAGTGGATCTCGCTATCTTTCACATCCGCTATTAAAGCAACATTTTTGGCCAATGCACCTGAACCATCAGAGAAGTGGGCAACACCCGTTCCACCCATAGAACGAGAAACCGTACCTGTTCCGATCATGTTGACACCATTGGTCGCTAAGAGTGAAGATGCTGCACAGCTAAGTAGTAGAAGTTTTTTTATCATTTTTGAGCCTATAAAATTATCTATTTATTACTTCGAGAAGTAGTAAAACAAGAATTTTGTGGGGGATTTATTGTAGAGGTAGAGCCCCGAAAGGGGTCTCTAAGTGAGTATGATTACTCAGCAGCCGCTACAGTCTCACCTGCATTAGCAGAGTCAAGACCTACAAGAGCAAGACCACTATCTACAAGACCATTGAAGTATTCAAGTGCCGCAGCAGTCTCTTCTGGAGAGATCGCACGGATTTTGTATACATACATGTCGTTGTATTGACCATCAGCATCAACAACGATGATTGAATCATCACCCATCTCAACTTTAGTCATAGTAATTGTTTTTACCGGTGCTACTGTTTGTGCTAGGTTGAACTCTTCAGCAAGATCTGCTTTTGAAGATACAACATAGATGTCCATGTAACCAGCATCAAAGCTCCAGTCGATTGTCTCATAACCAGAAGCCTGTACATTAGCAGGTGCTTTCAACCAGTCGATACCCATTAACCAGCTTGGGATATATGTGTTGTTTGCATCTGGATAGATGTATGAAGCAAATTCGTTATCACTAAGATTTGCCAACCATTCTGCATCAACATCGTTATTCCAGTAATTTATAACACCATCTTTAGCAGAACCGTATGCATATTCCCAAGTAATCTGAGAGAACGCAGGAAGAACGATAGTCTCTTCAGCGTTAGCCATAGTATAGCTAGCATTGTTTTCACACTCGGCTGTATAAAGGTTACCAGCAGCTGTAAATGGTCTGTTACCACAGTTATAAGCGTAAAGATCTTCTTGCATTGCAAGTTCCATAAGACCATGGAAACCATAAACAGTTTGGTTGATGTGTGTACCATTGCTAAGCTCTGTACCATATACAGTCTCATTAGCCTCGTTACGTCCATCAAGAACTGTTTCGTATGCTACGCTTGCTTGTGCTTTGATTGCACCTATAATAGAGCTGTTTTCATCGAATGCTGCATCATAAACTTCTGTTAAACTGATGTTACCCCAACCTGCGATGAACAAGTCTGTTACATCACCCAACCAGTCAGAATCAAGAAGACCTAGACCTGCTGAACGAGAAGATGAAGTTGCTGCAGTTGCGTTAGCATCGGCGTTATAACCGTTCCAAGCATTTTGTGCTGCTTCACTAATACCGTCCCAAACGTTAAGTCCGTTATAAGAAGCGTAAGCGTAACCAGCATCCATAAATGCCATACCATATGTCATATACTTGTCAGATGGGATCAGTTTAGCAAAACCGATGAAACCATCAGTATATGCACCGAAACCATAAGCGTTACCACGAACACCTGATGCATCTTTTTCACCATAGATACCATCGTACATAGAAGCACCGATAGAGATCACGTTTAGGTAACCCTGAACTGTGTCTCTATCTTTACCTTCTTCAAGACCCATAAAGATCTTGTCCATGAACATAGTACGTGTTGGTACGTCTAGTTTCTCCATAGCCCCTACAAAAGAGTTTGTACTAACTGGAGTTTTAAATAAAGCGTAGAACAGCTGCTCATTTGCAAGTTCGTTACCGTCACCGTGACCAGTGAATGTGTTTGTAGAACTGTTGTAGTCTACGTTAACACCTGTCTCAAACATCAATGCAGAGAAAGCATCAGTGTTACCGTAACCAGCGATTGGAGTTACACCAGTACCTGGCTTGATGAAGAAATCTTTAGCGTAACGCTCCATAAGAAGACCCATGTAAGCTGTAGTAGAGTGCTCTACTTCACCGATCTGGTATTTTTTAGGTTCTGTATAGTCTCTGCTTGAAAGAAGCATAGCATCTGTCAAACTGCTGTATAGTGGACCTGTAACAATAGAGAAGAAGAAGTCACCCATATCTGGAGCACCCTCTTTAGTACCTGGATACATCTCATATGCAAGTGCTGCAAACTTTTCACCAAACTCTTGGTTTGTCTCAAGCATTGGACCCATTTTTACAAGTAAGTCAGGATTTCTACCAATAGCATCGATCATTACCTGCGTAGTAGTACGTGAAGCACGTGCAGCATCAAGCATAACTACTGTCACACCTTCAGAGTTAAGTACTACATCAAATGCAGCACCAGTGATTTTTCCACCTAGGTCAGAATCTAGAACATCAATAAGACCAGATTTAACACTATCTAAAAGTGATGAGCGGTTTGCTGCACCACTTGCAGAAGAAGCGCCGTTAACCATTTCGTTAGCGATAGCGTCAATGATCTCTGCATCTGTTTGACCATTATCTTTAAGACTCTCAACAAATGCTTTCATATCAGCATCGTTAGCTGTCATTACTGCTAGTTTAAGCTTAAGTGCATTTTCTGCAGCTGCTTTGTCTTCATCTGTTGCATCATTAAAGATCGCTTGTGAAGCTTGGTGAATCTCTAATGTAGTTGCTGAACTGTTTGTTACTTCTGCCTTTGGTGCTGTGCTCTCTTCTGAACTACCACAACCTTGTAATAGTAATCCTGCAAGTAGAACTGATCCCGCATACTGTTTCCAATTATTCATTTAAATCCTTTGTTATGTTAATAAATAGACAAATAATAGACCCTTATAATTTTTATCAAATTACATTATCTAATAGTTCGCTATTTGTTTAAAGCTGTCTCTAGTATAAAAAAATATTATTTTGTTGGAGCTTAATTATGTGATAAATTTGTAATTCTTTTCACGACTATTTCATCTAAACTGAGTAAAATAGTCAGATAGTCCCCTGTTTTAAGGGCTTTTTTGAATTATAAACGAAAGAACAACAGAAGTTGGCAATTGGGTAGAAATGTAACAAAAATGTGATAAATATGTAATTATTATCTTATGACGTTACCAATTTACCCTGTTTTAGTGTGCTGATCTTACCTCTAATCTCACGTATTAAAAAGGATTTTTTCTCAAAAGAGTCATGTTGCTGGGTGAGGACCTGCTTGAGCTTCTTGTTATAAAAGCGGGTTAAAAAGACAAGAAGTTCATTATGTAAGGCTGTTTCATCTTTATAACTCTGTATTGATTCGTTAAGAGCAATGGCCATTAACTGAGGATGGTCAAACTGCTGCTGTATCACCAAGTCAAACTCAAAAGGGTGAAACTGCAGCATGTCTGCTGAGATATAGTCTAAGATCTGGTCCCCCAGGGTGGGATTTTCCATCATACTTTTAATAAGACTCAACTCCCACACATCATAACGGTTGTTTATGTTGAGGACCTGTGATACTTGTTGGTGGTTCTGTGTCAGTCTTATAAGGGATGGACTGATAGCCAGTCTCGCTGCTAAGAAACTTTTATACTCTTCTTGAAGTAGCGGACTCAGTGTCTTGAGGTACCCGATACTTTCATGAAGTGCTTGCTCTTTGGCCTTAGGGTTTCGCAGATCATAAGTGGCCAAAGTCTCTTCGAGTACAAACTCTATAAAAGGCTTGGGTGCATGGAACATGGTGTTAAGTGCCTCGAGTTGACCGGTATGGACCATGTCCGCTGGGTCAAGTCCCCCTTCGAAGATGACTACACCACCGTCAAACCCACCAGTACTTAAGAGTCTTGAGGCTTTGAGTGCCGCATTGCGACCGGCGTTGTCTCCGTCATAGGCCATGATGATCTTTGGTTCACCTTTTCTAAGCAGCGGAAGGTGTTCAGGTGTGAGTGCTGTTCCCAATGTAGCAACAGCATTGTCAAAACCTGCCTGATGCAGCATAACGACATCGAGGTAACCTTCGGTAATGATGATACGTTTTTGTTTGTAGACAGCTTGTCTGGCCAGGTCATAGGCATAGAGCAGACGAGACTTGTTAAACAGTGGAGTCTGTGGAGAGTTGATATACTTGGCCTGATGTCCTGTGATGGTACGGCCGCCAAAACCAACACTGGCACCGTTGGCTGCATGGATGGGGAAGATGATGCGTTCTATGAACCGGGCATATTCGCGTCCACCCTCGCTACCAGCAACACCGAGTTCGACTGCTTCACGCATATTGAACTGGTTTTTCTTTATAAAGTCCAGCGTCTTAAAGGAGTCTGGAGCATAACCGATGCCAAATTTTTCTATGGAGGCCATGGAAACTCCACGCTCCTGCAGATAAGCTTGGGCTGTTGGCATAGTGTGCAGCAGACTCTGGTACCACTGACTAAGTTTTTCCATAAGCTGTGAGCGCTGTTTCTGAGGATTTTTGTTGTCTGTGTAGTGAAGAGTATAACTGTTCTGGTCGGCCAGGCGCTCTATAGCTTCGGGATAGTTGAGCTTTTCATACTCCATCACAAACTTTATAGCATCGCCGCCGGCCCCGCATCCAAAACAGTGATAGATCTGTTTTTGGGGACTGATGACAAATGAGGGAGACTTTTCATCGTGAAAAGGGCAGACGGCTTTGAAGTTGGCGCCGGCCTTTTTGACCTCTATATAGTTACTGATAACATCTAGAATGTCTATACGGGCTTTCAGCCCATCGATGGAGTCTTGGGAAATCATGATGACAGTGTAGTTAGTTTTGGGTTAGGATTAGGTTTGGAGGCGGTTCTGACTTGGCTTTTAACTGTTTGTTGACGTCATGGGGACACAGCTTTCCTTTCTCGCTTTGCTCGAAGAGAGAAAGTCGCTGTCCCCGTGCTGGAGGG
>JALWKG010000042.1 GCA_027081565.1 Helicobacteraceae bacterium | reverse complement strand
AGTCACAGTCTGCGATTCTCTCTGATGGTGGTAAAAAATACCTTGCTAAGATCGCTAAAGATCTTAATGATAACAGCGAATTTGTGTTAGTGATCTCTGGTCATACGGACAGCATTGGTACCGATACTTATAACCAGAGACTTTCAGAACAGCGTGCCAACAGTGCAAAAGAGGCATTGATAGAAGCAGGTGTAGACCCGGAGAACGTTGTGGTCATCGGTGAGGGTGAAATGAAACCTATTGCTGACAACAAGACTTCTGAAGGACGTGCACTTAACCGTCGTATAGAGATGAAGATGATACCACGTGAACAGTATGAAAACGACCTTGGATCAGAAGAGACCCCTTCTGAGAACTAATCAAAATGTTTAATAGTAAAGAGGTTGATCCTCTATTAGAGTGTTTGGTTATTTTCACCAAGATCCATCACCGTCCTTTCAGTGCTGCATCTTTAACCCATGGGCTTCCGCTTCAAGAGGGCGAGTCAACGCCCACACTCTTTTCTAAAGACCCTAAAAAAGCACTTTTTTCCCGCGCGGCCAAACGTGCAGGCTTTAGCTCCAAGTTGGTAGAACGCCCACTTCGAGAGATCTCAGGTCTGGTGTTGCCGGTTATCTTGCTGCTTAAAAACAAAGAGGCCTGTGTCTTGGAAGAGATCGACCTTGAAAACAATAAGGCCAAGATCATTTTACCGGAGCTTCCTGATGCGGAAGAGTGGATAGACCTGGACAAGCTGGAAGAGCGTTATCTTGGTTACAGCTACTTTGTAAAAAAAGAGCACCGCTTTAAACAGCATGATAAAAAGGTACTGCATACTGATCATAAACACTGGTTCTGGAGTTCACTGAAGTACTCACAAGGTATTTACCGTGATGTTATCATCGCCTCTTTTGTCATCAACCTCTTTGTCCTGGCAGCACCACTCTTTACCATGAACGTCTATGACCGTGTGGTTCCAAACAACGCCATTGAGACGATGTGGGTACTAGCTATTGGTATTTTGGTCATCTATGTCTTAGACATGATCTTAAAACTTCTACGTACGTACTTGTTAGAGACAGCGGGCAAAAAGAGTGACATTATCATCTCTTCGCTTCTTTTTGAGAAGGTGATGAACCTCAAGTTTTCTTCTCGGCCCAAGTCGGTAGGGTCCTTTGCCAACAACCTTAAAGAGTTTGAGAGCATTCGTAACTTTTTCACCTCTTCGACTATCTCTACCCTTATAGACCTTCCGTTTGCACTGCTGTTTTTAGTGGTGGCCTACTCTATTGGCGGTTATATTGTTGCTGTGCCTCTTATTGTTATAGCTATTATTATGCTTTACAGTTTCATTGTTAAAGAGCCTTTGCGTAAAAGTATCGAGAGTACATATGAGGCTTCTGCTCACAAAAATGGGGTACTGATAGAGAGTTTGATGAACATTGAGACCATCAAGGTCTTGGGGGCTGATGGTCACTCTCAATGGAACTGGGAAGAGTCTACAGGAGACATTGCCCATAAGGGTTTTAAGTCTAAGATCTTTTCGGCTTCCATCCAAACGGTGACTGCCTTTATGGTACAACTTAACACGGTCGTTGTTTTGATCGTTGGTGTCTATATGATCCAGGATATGAC
>JALWKG010000041.1:822-7500 GCA_027081565.1 Helicobacteraceae bacterium | reverse complement strand
GAGCGCAGACCAAAACAGTATCTTTACTATGGCATTAGTGCTTATGTTGATGATCGCTGTTTTAGAGGGGATTACTATGCTCATCGGTATGGGTGTCTCCGAAATGCTTGAGACCTTGTTACCCGACTACGAGTTTGATATCACAACTGCTGACACACCCCAATCTACCCTGAGTAAACTTTTAGGATGGATAAACTTCGGTAAAGTGCCTGTACTCATTATATTTGTCTGCTTTTTAGCAGCTTTTAGTGTTGTTGGATACACCTTACAGTATCTTGTTGAGACGCTGAGTGCGCATCTGCTTCCACAGTTTCTTGCAGTACCAACTGCCTTTGTCATTGCACTGCCTTTTGTACGCGGTTTTACCAATGTTGTCCAAAAGATCATGCCAAGAGATGAAAGTAGTGCCTTAACCCAGGAGAGCTTTATCGGTGCACTTGCTACCATTACTCTTGGTACTGCAACCAAAAATGCGCCTGCTGAAGCAAAATATACCGACCAACATGGTCAAACCCACTACTTTATGGTCCAGCCCGATTCTGAAGAGGAGACCTTTAAACAAGGTCAAGAAGTACTCCTCACAAAAGCCTCTTCTAACGGTTTTTACGCCATCAAAAGTACCAACACATCACTCTAACTAAGGAAAAAAATGTCAACTGAACTTCTCCCTATGCTTGTTATCCCTGGCGTCATCATCGTTGCTCTTGTCACGATGGGACTCATCTTTGCACGTCTCTACCAACGTGCTTCTAAAGAGACCTCTTTTGTCCGTACTGGTTTAGGCGGCGAAAAGGTCATTATGAATGGTGGTGCTATTGTACTTCCTGTTTTACATGAGATCATCCCCGTCAACATGAACACCTTACGTCTTGAAGTCCGTCGTGCCAATGAACAAGCCCTCATTACTAAAGACCGTATGCGTGTTGACGTGCTTGCAGAATTTTTTGTTCGTGTGCGTCCCATCGCAGATTCTATTGCACAAGCTGCACAAACCTTAGGTACCAGAACCACACGTACTGAAGCGCTAAAAGAACTTATTGAAGGTAAGTTTGTTGACTCTCTTCGCGCAGTTGCCGCTGAGATGGAGATGGTTGAACTTCACGAAAAACGTGTTGACTTTGTTCAAAAAGTACAACAAGTTGTTTCAGAAGATCTTCTGAAAAATGGTCTTGAATTAGAGTCTGTCTCATTAACAGGACTTGACCAGACCAACAAAAAGTTTTTCAACCCAGATAATGCGTTTGATGCGGAAGGTCTTACCCGTTTGACGGAAGAAATTGAAAGTCGTCGTAAAAAGCGTAATGATATTGAGCGTGACACTAACGTAGAAATCGAGCGTAAAAACCTTGAAACAGAGCGTTACTCTTTAGAAATTAAAAAAGAAGAAGAATATGCCCGTCTTTCTCAAGAGCGGGAGATTGCGATCCGTCGTGCTGCACAAGTCGCTGAAATTGCCAGTGAAGAGTCTGAAAAACGCCGTGATGCTGAAAATGCACGTATTAGTGCAGACCAGGATGTTCGCCAAAAAGAGATTGCAGCCGAGCGTGAAGTAGCACAAGACCGCATCGCTAAAGAACTTCTCATCGAACAAAAAGATATCGAGAAACTTAAAAGTGTTGAGCTTTCTCAACAAGATCGTGACATTGCTGTCGCAGAAAAATCAAAGGCACAGTCTATCGCTAACGCAGAGGCAGATATCGCCCGTGCAGAGGCAGTAAGAGCGGAAGAACAAGTACTCACTGTTCGTGAAAGTGAAAAAGCAGAACGTCAAAAAGTGATCGAACTGATCGAAGCCAAACAGATCGCAGAACGTGACGCAATTAGTATCAAGGTTGGAGCAGAAGCAGAGAAACAAGCGGCAGAAGACACTGCAGAAGCACAACGTACCCTTGCTAAAGGTGAGGCTGACAAACACCGCATTACCGCAGAAGGTCTTGCCCAAGCTGAAAAACTCGAAGCCGAAGCGGCTGCTATTCGTTATAACGTTGATGCAGAGGGTAAAGAGGCGATTAATAATGCTGCTAACATACTTTCACCAGAACAGATTGCAATGCAGGTTAAACTACGTCTTATTGAACAACTGCCTGAGATCATAGAGCAGAGTGTGCGTCCTATGGAGAAGATAGACAGTATCAAGATCATGCAACTTGACGGTTTTAGCCAACAAGGTGGCAGTGCAGGTGGTGGCGATACCTCTTCGAGTACACCTGAGGGCAGTTTGCCTGACCAACTGGTCAACAGTGCCCTCAAATATAAGGCCCAAGCACCCATCGTAGACTCTCTTCTGAGTGAACTTGGTCTCAACAGTAATGACATCACTGGTTTTAGCAAACAGTTCACACAAACAGAACAATAAGCAATAAAAGAGGGCATAAACACCCTCAATCTGCCTGCATAATAGAAGTGTTAGCACTTTTTAGATATTATTGCCAAAATTTTTATTAAGCCTAGAGCAACGTATATGCTTGAAAATGGCGTGACTAAAGGGTCCAAATGAACGTTACAACTAACAAAACCGATGCGGCAAACGCAACTATCACTGCAACTATCTCTAATGAAGAAGTCGCTGCAAACGTAGACAAGATCGCTAAGCAACTGGCTAAAACCACCAATGTACCAGGTTTTAGAAAAGGTAAAGTGCCTCTTTCTGCTGTTAAAAAGCAGTATGGTGACAAACTGGTTCAAGATGCAGAAGCGGAGTCTCTTCGTGATGTACTTAGTGCAGGTCTTAAAGAACTTGGTGTTGCGAACGAAGATATGATCGGTGAGCCACAGGTTACTAAGTTTGACAAAGGTGAAGAGAACATTGAAGTAGAAGTCACTGTTGCTATGCGTCCAAACATTGATCTTGGTGATTATAAGAAAATGGTACCTGAGTACAAGGCACCTAAAGTAACGGCTGCAAAAGTAAAAGAGCGTATTGACGAACTTGCTATGCAACAAGCTGAACTTGTAACAGTTGATGAAGATCGTGCTCTTGTAGAAGGTGACACTGCGTTGATCGACTTTGAAGGTTCTATCGACGGTGAGCTTTTTGAAGGTGGTGCTGCAGAAGGTTTTGCATTGACTTTAGGTTCTAACCAGTTCATCCCAGGTTTTGAAGACCAAGTGATCGGTATGAAAAAAGGCGAAGAGAAAGTGATCAAAGTGACTTTCCCAGAGAACTATGGCGGAGAAGCACTTGCAGGTAAAGATGCTGAGTTCAAAGTAACCGTTCATGAGATCCAAGAAAAAAAGAAGCCACGTCACGATGCTAAACTTGCTGCTAAACTTCTTCCAGGTGAAGAAGATGCAACTATGGACAAGGTCAAAGAGCAGATCCAAACACAATTGGAAAATGAAGAGAAGACAAAACTTTTTGCTGAAGAGCTTAAACCACAACTTCTTGAGACACTTGTTGAGAAGATCGAGGTTGCACTTCCTAAGTTTGTTGTAGAGCAAGAGATGGACATGGCACTTAACAAAAAAGCGCAGTCTATGAGTCAAGATGAGATCAAAGAGCTTCAAGAAAACGCTGACAAAGTAAAAGAACTTCGTGAAGAAGGTCGTGAAGAGGCTGAGCGTTCTGTAAAAGCTACGTTTATTATCGATGCATTGGCTAAGGCTGAAGGTATTGAGGTTGCAGAACAAGAAGTAATGCAGACGATCTACTTCGAAGCAATGCAGATGGGTCAAGATCCTGCAGCAGTTTACAAGCAGTACCAAGAGTCAGGTTACCTACCAGCAGTTCAAATGGCAATGGTAGAAGACAAGGTTCTTACAAAACTTCTTAACGGCGACGACAAGTAATGAGTTATATCCCTTACGTAGTTGAGAAGACCGGTCGTGGAGAGCGATCTTACGATATCTACTCACGTCTTTTAAAAGACCGTATCATTATGCTTAGTGGCGAGGTTAACGACCAGGTCGCTTCTACGATCGTAGCGCAGATGTTGTTCCTTGAAGCAGAAGATCCTGAAAAGGATATCTACTTCTACATCAACTCTCCAGGTGGTGTTGTTACCTCTGGCATGGCGATGTTTGACACAATGAACTATATCCGTCCTGATGTGGCGACTATTTGTATCGGTCAAGCAGCTTCTATGGGTTCATTTCTTTTAAGTGCAGGTGCTAAAGGCAAGCGTTTTGCGCTTCCACATGCACGTATTATGATCCACCAACCCCTTGGTGGGGCTCAGGGTCAAGCGAGTGATATCGCGATTCAGGCTGAAGAGATCTTGCGTATGAAAGCAGAGCTTAACGGTATTTTGGCTGCCAACACAGGTCAGAAGATTGAAACAATTGAAAAAGATACAGATCGTGACAACTTCATGAGTGCTGCTGAAGCGGTGAAGTATGGTCTTATCGATGAAGTTCTAACAAAAAAAGAGAAAAGCGAATAAGCTGCTCTTTTTAAAGGTTCTTTCATGATGCTCCCAATAGTTACTTATCCCGATAAACGTCTTAAGCTTGTCTCTAAAGAGGTCACTGCCTTTGATGCAGCGTTACACAGCTTTTTAGATGATATGTTTGAGACCATGATCAACACCAATGGTATTGGTCTTGCCGCCATTCAGGTTGATCGTCCTGTTAATGTCTTGATCATATGCCTGCCTAATGATGATGAAGAAGGTACACAAGAGAAGGCCAACTTGCTGGAGATCATTAATCCAAAGATCACCCATCAAGAAGGAACAACCGTCTACCAAGAGGGTTGTTTGAGTGTACCGAAGTTTTATGAAGACGTTGAACGTTTTGAGACGATCGCTCTGACCTATCAAGATCGTCATGGAAAAGCATGTACTTTAGAGGCTGATGGCCTATTGAGTATTGCAATTCAGCATGAGATCGACCACCTTCTAGGCAAATTGTTTATAGAAAAGCTCTCTTATGGACGTCGTAAGAAGTTTGAAAAAGAGTATAAACGTATGCAAAAAGAGCAAAAGAGCAAAAAAATTTAAACCTGAGTAGGATGAACTTTGTTATGTTCACCCCTCTTTTTCCCCTCCTTTAGACCATATCTTAGATAATTTGACTACAGTTAATAGTTTCTATATTTTTTTGATGTAGAATATAGAGATTAAGATCCTCTTCTAACCAATATGAAAATGATAAAAGGGACTGTTTTGACACAAAAAAACCATTTTAATACTGAAGTTTTATATATTAATATTTTGATCGTCCTGCTTATTATTGTGATGGGTGTTGTTGGTTACGTCACATTGGAAAACGAACGTGAAAGTATTAGAGTAGAAGTGAGCAATACAGTTAGCGAGTTCAACACTCGTATCAAGACAGCGGCAGGGTCGATTCTCTCTTTACATGCGGCGGTAGAAGAGATCAACAAAAACAGTGCATTGTCAGAAGCCCTTGTTCAACAGGTTCATGAGATCAATGCTCAGGGTGACTTTGTTTTGGATATTCCAGAATATAAAGGGATCAAACTCGCAAACCTAACTGGTTTTGGTGGTTTAGATAAATCCAAAAAGGTGAGACATGAGATGGCAACCTCATTAGCCCTTACCAAATACTTTGCTATTGTGAAACGTCTAAATGCAAGTGCAGTCCGTGTCTACTATGCTTCCAAAAACAACTTCTCTACCAGTTACCCTTATGTGTGGCATGATCAGTTTATGTGGAGTGCTGACATGTTGGAGCATCCTCAGTGGCGTTATGCAACTCCTGAACTCAATGAGGGACGAGGACTGTTTTTTACTCCTTTACATAAATGTTTACGCAAAGAGAAGATGCTCTTGACAGTAGGTAAGCCTGTTTACGAAGGTGATACCTTTATGGGTACCGTTAATATGGATCTAGATACAGCAGCAGAGAGTGCATTTTTAGATACTAAAAACCTTCATGAAGGAAGTTATGCGATCGTTAATGAAAAAGGTGAGGTTGTAGCTGCAAGCAAGCTGCAAGGATATGCCAACAGTGTCATCAACCAAGCGAAAAGCCTCATCGCTCCTGAGATATTAGGGCTAAAGAGTGTAGATAAGGAATACAGTGAGGGAGATACCCTTGTTTATGTACGTCCAATAGAGAACACGCAGTGGAAACTTTATTATATAAAAAACAAGTTGGACCTTTATCTTTCTGCTTTGATCTATATTGGTATGATCTTTATTGTTATTGTCTTACTGTTTAGAGTCAAGACCCTGATCAAGCGTTTGTCGGCATCAAGAGATGAACTGGAACGTCAAGCACTGACAGACCCAATGACCAAGCTTTATAACCGTAGATACTTGGCCGAGATCACAGATCATATGCTAGGCTTGATGCGACGAAGCAGTTCGAAACTCTCTGCCATTATGTTAGATATTGATAAGTTTAAAAATGTTAACGACACTTATGGTCATCAAGTGGGTGATGATGTTATTATCAAGCTGGCAGAGACTCTGAAGAGCTTGACCCGAAAAAGTGATGTGATCTGTCGACTTGGTGGAGAAGAGTTCCTTATTTTACTGCCTGAAACGGGGATAGAAGGTGCTGAAGACGTTGCTGAAAATATTCGTAAAGCAGTAGAAGCATTAGTCCTTCATATAGGAGACTCTGTAGATCTGCGGTTTACGGTTAGTTCCGGTATCTCTGAGGTACGCGAGGACGAAGAGAACTTTGATGCAGCGATGAGTCGTGCTGATGCTGCCCTTTATGAAGCAAAAGAGGGCGGTCGTAACCAGGTTCGTATTGCTATAGAAG
>JALWKG010000041.1:0-812 GCA_027081565.1 Helicobacteraceae bacterium | reverse complement strand
TACAGGGTTAGAACTGTAGTTTAAGTGTGACTCTATGGTCTCCCTTCTTTTAATAGATAGAGAAAATATATTTTAAGGAAGTGCTTAAAGTGCCCTTATCTTACTCCTATTCTTAAAGCCTCTCTTTTATAAAAAAACCTTAAGCAAGCTATAACAACGCATAGTTTATTATCACACCATCGAATTAGGATAAATATTGTCCTATTTAAATTAGTAATCATTATCAAGGGAATAATATGCAAGTATATATGGATAACAATGCCACTACAATGGTAGACCCAGAAGTTCTTGAAGCGATGATGCCATACTTCACAGAGCAGTATGGAAATCCAAACTCACTCCATAAGTTTGGTACCGCTTCACACCCTGCTATCTCAAAAGCAATTGATCAAGCATACACTGCTATCAATGCTGCAGATGCAGATGACATCATCTTTACATCATGTGCTACAGAGTCAAACAACTGGGTACTTCAATCAGTATGGATCGATAAGATCTTAAATGGTGACAAAAACCACATCGTTACAACAGAAGTGGAACATCCATCGATCCTTTCTACTTGTAGATTTTTAGAAGAGCAGGGTGTTAAAGTTACCTATCTTCCAGTCAATGAGCAGGGGATTGTAGAAGCACATACCGTTAGAAGCTTTATCACTGAAAAGACAGCTTTAGTCTCTGTTATGTGGGCAAACAATGAAACAGGTATGATCTTCCCTATTCAAGAGATCGGTGAGATCTGTAAAGAGAAGGGTGTTCTTTTCCACTCAGATGGCGTTCAGGCAGTGGGCAAGATCCCTGTTGACGTTCAAGCG